>DYIG01000020.1 GCA_020723725.1 Thermaerobacter marianensis
GTATGCAGGCAGAAAACTATTTTGAACCATCCCGTAAACATAAAGTGCCACCCAACATGGAGAAAGCCCTAAAAATTCTACCAATCAACGCTTTCCCCTTTTCCTTTGTCAATACCACCCAAAATGATTAAGAAGGGATTTTGCCGTGCAAAAGATGCTAGATTATATAATTCAGTTCGCTTGCATTGAACGCCCAATCCGAACTGGGGCCAATAAGAAGGGAGGTCTCATTTCTTGACAAGGCGAACCCTAAAACACTACAATAAGCTTGCGAATGAGAGGCATTCTCAATTAGCAGCAATTAGGCTCAGGTATTTCGGCATAAATATTGAATGCTAACGAAGCTAGAATCAGTGCTTAACGGTGAAGGGGTGGTAAGCGCTATGTTTTCTGGATTTCTTGTGACGCTAAGAGAAGGACTTGAGGCATTTTTAATTATCTGCATACTAGCGGGCTACCTCATCCGCACCGGACATAGGAAGGAGGTCAAGTTGGTCTGGTTAGGGGCAGGCGCGGCTCTGGCCGTAAGTCTGATCGTGATGGGTATCCTCAGCTACCTGGGCCTTACACTTGGTCACGATGCCCGTGAGATGTTTGAGGCGGTAATGATGATTATTGCAGTGGTTATCGTTAGCACCATGATCCTCTGGATGCACCATCATGCCAAGTTTGTGCGGACGGAACTGCAGAACCGGCTCTCCCAGGCGGTTTCGAGCGGTCAGATGGCCGCCATCGCCCTGCTCTCTTTCACCATGGTGGTTCGCGAAGGCATCGAGACCTCCATCTTCCTGACGGCCCTCTCTTCGGCCGGTCCGGAGGGCGGTGTCTTTACAGGCGCGCTATTAGGGTTTATGGTGGCAGCCGTTTTTGGTCACTTCTTCTTCCATGGTTCGATGAATCTGAACCTGCGTGTGTTCTTCTCGGTTACCGGGTGGCTGCTGATCCTCTTCGCTGCCGGGATGATTTCCCGGGCAGCCGGGATCTTCGTGGAACTCGGGTACCTGCCTTCCCTGATCGAACCCGTCTGGGACACAGGCTGGCTCCTAAACGATGGCAGCATCACCGGAACGCTGCTCAGGACGCTCTTCGGTTACACGGCACGGCCCTCCCTCCTGCAGGTATTGGCCCAAATGGGGTATATTCTTGGAATGGGGCTGGTATTTAAGTGGGGGGTTCCCAGGCGCCCCATGCGCATCATCACCCTTCACTAATGGTGTGAATGGCAGACGGGCCTTTTTCACCGGGCCAATAAAAAGACCGCCCGCAAGGAGAGACCGTGGAGATTTACCTGGATAATAGCGCTACTACCAGGCCCAGACCGGAGGTGGTCCGGGCCGTTTCTGCCGCCATGGAGGAGACCTATGGGAACCCTTCCTCGCTGCACCGGCTGGGTGTGCGTGCCGAAGCCGTTCTCAGATCTGCCAGGGAGACAATTGCCGGGACCCTCTCCGTATCACCCGGGGAGGTCACTTTTACATCGGGCGGAACCGAGGCCAACAACCTGGCTATCATCGGGGCTGCCCTGACGCTCCAGCAGGGTGGTAAACACGTAATCACGACCGCGATTGAGCACCCCTCGGTGCTACGGGCGTTTGGTCTCCTGGAGGAACACGGTTTCGAATTAACCCTCCTCAAACCCGATGGATCGGGTCTGGTTGATGCCGAGGCGATCAGGGAAGCCCTGCGACCGGATACCGTCCTGGTGAGCACCATGTACGTCAATAATGAGACGGGTGCGATTCAGCCCCTGGAAAACATGCGGGGCGTCATCGCGGCCGAGCGTGCCCGTCGGCGGCGTGGCCGACCCCTTCTGTGGCACGTGGATGCCGTGCAGGGCTACGGCAAGCTCCCCTTTTACGCGCAGAAACTGGGGGCGGATCTGGCAACGTTGAGCGCCCATAAAATCCACGGTCCCAAGGGCGTGGGAGCGCTATATGTGCGGCGGGGGGTGCGGCTTAAACCGCTCTTGGTCGGCGGTGGACAGGAGAGTGGCGTCCGGGCCGGGACGGAGAATGTGCCGGGGATCGCCGGGTTTGCCGAGGCTGCCAGGCACGCTTTCCGTGACCTGGAGGGGGTGGCCGGTCAGCTACGTGAACTGAAACGCCTGTTTATCGCGGGTATCACAGCAAGGGTGCCGGACGCCATTATAAACGGGCCTGTTGATGACAATACGCTGCTGGCTCCTCATATAGTGAATGTCTCCTTCCCCGGTATCAAAGGGGAGGTCCTGGTTCACTACCTGGAGGAGCGTGGGGTTTATGTGTCTACGGGAGCGGCCTGTTCCTCCCGGCGAGCAGAACCGAGCCACGTGCTCAAGGCAATGGGGCTGCCCGGCGACCGGGTCGCCAGCGCCATCAGGTTCAGCTTTTCACCGTTCAATACCATAGACGATGTTCAAAGGGTTGTTTCGCTCCTGGACGTAGCGGTAGCGGAACTACGGGTCTTTGCCAGGAGGTAGTTGCGCCCACGTGCGGTAGTCAGGGCAGGGGAATTGGAGGGCGTTATGGGAGGGCACGAGCGGGTAATCCTCATTCGTTATGGCGAGATCAGCCTCAAGGGGGGCAACAGGCCCTACTTCGAGCGGAGCCTTGATAGGGCCATTAAAGCAGCTCTCGCCGGCTTGGCAGGCTTCCGGGTCTGGCGGGACCACGGGAGGTTCTATCTTGCAGGGCCTGGCGACCAGGAGGAATATGTCTCACGCCTTAGGCGGGTTTTTGGCATTGTCTCACTGAGCCCTGCCATTTCCGTCTCCCTCAATTTCGAATCGATCAAAGCGGCGGCGCTTGAGGTGCTGCGCGAGGCGATGAACGGTGCGGCTTATGCGGCACATGCGGCGGGGCACAATGCTGGCGGCTTAACCTTCAAGGTTAACGCCAGAAGGGCGAATAAGTCCTTTCCCCTGGATTCCATGGCTTTGAACAGGGAGATCGGCGCCTTCCTCCTTGATCAGGTTCCGGGGCTTGTCGTCGATGTTCACGAGCCGGATATCACTGTCTCAGTGGACCTCCGTGACCGCGCTTTTGTATATACGACCATTGTTCCGGCCTATGGCGGATTGCCCCCGCGGATAAGCGGCAGGGCTGTCCTGCTGCTATCTGGAGGGATAGACAGTCCGGTTGCCGGGTGGATGGCCATGAAGCGCGGCCTCGAAGTCCATGGGCTCCATTTCGAAAGCCCCCCCTTCACGAGCGAAAGGGCCAGGCTAAAGGTAGAGGACTTGGGCCGGAGCCTTTCATCCTGGGGTGCGTACCGCAAAACCCATTACTGCACCTTTACGAAGGTCCAAAAGACCATCTACGAGAAATGTCCCCCCGAATTGGGCGTGACGATAATGAGGCGTTTCATGTTCCGGATTGCCACCCGCCTGGCAAAAAGGGTAGGCGCCCTTGCCCTGGTGACGGGTGAAAGCCTCGGGCAGGTGGCCAGTCAGACACTGGAGAGCATGCATGTGATAAACCAGGTGTGTGATCTGCCCGTCCTGCGCCCCCTTATCGGCATGGACAAGACAGAGATAATTGACCGCGCAAGGGATATCGGTACCTATGACATATCTATCAGGCCCTATGAGGACTGCTGTACGATATTTGTACCCCGGTGCCCCAGTACAAAGCCTGCCCTGGATCAGGTAGAGCAGGCCGAGTCCGCGATTGAAATTAATGATCTGGTGGAAGACGCTTTGGCTGGAATTGTGTCGGATTAGTTAACGGGCAGGTTTCGATGCCTCTGCCGGCCAGAGGGTCAGATTGCTTCGTTCGGTAAGGTAACGACGGCAGTTTTCACAAACGCATGAACAGGATTCATAAGTGGTGCCACCATCATTAACATAATTGCAATAAACCTCGGAGTGGACCCTTTCTCCGCACACACTACAGTTATGGCATTCCATCGCAAGATTCCTCCAGGTGTAAGAAAAATTTGTCATGTACATACATTATCGTCTTTGGTGGCGAAGGTTGACACAAATGGACCAGGGGCTTATTATTTTGTAACAATTGGCAAATGGCTAAAGCTTGCGGCGACCCTGGTTGGAAGGGAGGGGATTTAGGTGGATATTAAATTAGTCAACATAGGTTTCGGGAATATCGTCTCCGCCAACCGGATCGTAGCAATTGTTAGCCCAGAGTCATCGCCAATAAAGAGGATGATAGGTGAAGCGAGGGATAGCGGGAATCTAGTAGACGCTACTTATGGCCGCCGTACGCGGGCTGTTATCTTCACGGATAGCAATTTGGTTATACTGTCCGCCGTACAGCCTGAAACAGTTGCACACAGATTGAATTCAAGGGATACTGTTGTGCGGGCAGAAGTTATGGAATCAATATAATCATTATGTAAAGTTTTACTGGTTACGGGGAAGTTATTTATGGGAGGGAACAGGGTGGAACAGAAAATCAATTTCGATCAGCTCCTGACCCGGGTGGATAGCAAGTACACGATGGTTGTGGCAGCGGCGAAGAGGGCGCGTCAGTTGATGGATGGCGAACCCCCGACCATTGAGCCCCACTCCGTCAAACCGGTGGGCGTTGCCCTGGAGGAGCTGGCTGCCGGAACCCTCCATTACCGTCGTACCAAATACGGCATAAAGTAGCCGGTCCGGCCCTGAAGGGTCGTAACTCTATATTGACTGGGCCTATTGAGGGCCACGGCATAAACCACGTGCTGCGGCCCTTTACATTTTCTTTTCACCAGGCCTCTAACTACGGTCAGAATCCCTCTGGTCAATTCGAAGGATTAATTTCTTCAGGAGGAGGTTCAAATGTCGCAAACATCTGTTGTTTGGGTATTCAGCGATAAGGAATATGAGGAGCTCGTGGGCCGGCTTACCGGGCACCTCGGGCGCCTTAAGGGGCGCCGCTCCCATCGCCCAATACTGGAGCTTTCGGACGCTTCCTGGGATGGAACGGTAAACAGGAACGGGATCCGTCTTACGCTGCCTGTCCAGCCGGGATCCCTGACGCGGCTGAAACAAATCCATTGGGCCCGCAGGGATAGTGTCTTGAACGAATTGGCCGGGGAAATCAGGCGGCTGGCGTCTATCCATCAAATGAGCCCCATTATTTCCCCTCGGATAAAGATAAATTACTATTTCCGAACAAGGCGTAAGCGCCAGCAAGGGGACCTGGTGCCGGAATTCCTGGTGGATGCCCTCTGCGCTGCTGGATTAATAGAGAATAATGGTTCCCGTAACATAGAGAGTTGTGAAACCCTGTTAAAGGTAGACAGGGAGCGTCCCCGTATTGAAATAGAGATTAAGCAGTAAACCTGGGAGGACGAGGGTTCCCGGTGGCGAATTAAGGTCACCTATGGGTGTCCAGATGACTTACGCCGAGGTTTACGTCGACATCTCTTCAGACAGCACCGACCGGCCTTTCCATTACCTTATACCAGAGTCCCTGAGGGGCCACCTTGCCATCGGCCAGAGGGTTATCGTCCCCTTTGGACACCGCCGGGTTGAAGGGGTGGTGGTAGGGTTCTCATCCCGGGCCCCTGTTGAGGGGGTCAAGGCGATTGATGGGGTTCTTGAACCCTCTCAGGCTATTGGCAGGGGTCAGGTGGGGCTGTCTCGCTGGCTTGCCGCGCGCTACATTTGTACCCTGCCTCAGGCGTTGCGCTGTGTCATCCCCCCGGGGGCGCGTCGTCAGCGTGTCCGGCCTGCATGGCAAAGGCTTGTCGGCCTCCCTGACGGGCTGGCTAAACGTGGGGAAGACCTCTTGCGTGAGGTTGTTGCTCCCAAACAGAGGGATGTTGTAAAGTTCCTCGTAGAAAACCCCGGGGGCTACACCAGGGCCGAGTTGTCACGGTTGGCTGGAACCGGTCCGGCCGCCGTGCGGGCGCTTATTCAGAAAGGTCTTTTGGTAGAGACGGTGGAGCGTCGCTGGCGGCGCACCCTTTTGGGCGAGGACCGGCCGAAGGCTGCTCCCACTCTCACACCGGAACAGAACAAGGTCCTTGATGCTGTTTACCCGGCCCTTGAGTCGGGGGGGCATGAGGTCTTTCTGCTGCATGGTGTCACCGGCAGCGGCAAGACCGAGGTCTACATGAGGGTCGTTGAGGCTGCCCTCAAAAAAGGGCGGCAGGGGATCGTGCTGGTCCCTGAGATCGCCCTGACACCGCAACTCAAGAGGGTGTTTGGTGAGCGTTTTGGCGACCGCGTGGCCATTCTGCACAGCGCGCTTTCGGCGGGGGAGCGGTACGATCAGTGGGAGGCCATCCGCGAAGGAGAGGTGGATGTCGTCCTTGGCGCGCGCTCGGCAGTCTTCGCCCCTTTCCCTGACCTGGGCGTGGTGATAGTTGATGAGGAGCACGAGACCAGCTACAAGCAAGATGAATCACCCAGGTACCATGCGCGCGAGGTGGCCATCGAGAGGGCCCGCCGGGCTGGCGCCACGGTCATACTCGGCAGCGCCACCCCTTCCTTGGAGTCGTACCAGCAGGCCGTAACGGGGCGTTACCGGCTCCTGGAGATGTCGCGGCGCGTTGACAACAGGCCGCTTCCACGCGTGGAAGTGGTGGACATGCGGGTGGAATTGGCCAGGGGCAACCGCAGCATCTTCAGCGAGAGGATGGCTCTGGCCATTGAAGACCGGCTCCATCGCAGGGAGCAGGTCCTCCTATTTCTCAACAGGCGCGGTTTCCATACCTTTGTTCTCTGCCGGGAATGCGGCAATGCAGTGAAGTGTCATCACTGCGATGTTGCCCTGACCCTTCATCTGGCGGACTGCTCCGGTCCGCTGCGCTGCCACTATTGTCAGTACCAGAGGGATGTCCCGGCGCTGTGCCCCCATTGCGGGGGGAGCCGTATACGTTACTTCGGCACCGGCACCCAGCGCGTCGAGGAGCTGGTGAAGCAACGCTTCCCGGGGGCCAGGGTGCTGAGGATGGATGTGGATACCACCGGGAAACGCGGGGCGCACGAACGCATCTATGAGTCCTTCCGTTCCGGGGAAGCGGATATATTAATAGGGACACAGATGGTGGCCAAGGGCTGGGACATCTCCGGCGTTACATTGGTCGGCGTCATCAGCGCGGACACCTCCCTGCACCTGCCCGACTTCAGGGGATCGGAGAGGACCTTTCAACTGTTGACTCAGGTGGCGGGTAGGGCTGGCAGGGGTGAGATTCCCGGCGAGGTGGTCATCCAGACGTACAGCCCGGAACACTACGCCATACAGGCCGCGGCCCTGCAGGATTACCGGGCATTCTTTGAGCAGGAGACGGTATTCCGGCGGCAGCTCAGTTACCCCCCGTTTGGGCACTTCCTGAGGGTGGTGGTCAGCCATCCCTCCGCAGGGGAGGCTGAAGCGGCGGCAAGGGGCCTGGCAGAATTGGCAAAGTCCCTGGGGGCGGGGGCGCAGCCTTTCAGGGATTCCGGGGCGGGTGGAAACGCTGTCAGCATCGTGGGACCGGCCAGCGCGCCGATTCCCAAACTCCACGGGCGTTTCCGATGGCACTTTGGGATTTTGGCGCGGCGGCGCGGGCCGCTTCTGCGGTTTGGGAGGGAGCTTGCCGATCGCGCTCCGGCAAGAGACAGCGTTCAGGTGTCCATCGATGTGGACCCGGTCAGTATCCTATAATAGTCATGGCGGTGAACGGGTATTGGGAGATGTAATGCGGATTCGCACCATAGGGGACGACGTCCTTGAGAAAAAGGCCCGTCCGGTAAAGCATGTGAACCGCTCAATACGGTCATTGATGGACCGCATGTTGGCGACGATGTACTCGGCGGAGGGTATTGGCCTGGCCGCCCCTCAGGTGGGGGTAGGAAAGCGGGTTATCGTCGTTGATATCGGTGAAGGGCCGATCTTCCTGGCCAACCCCGAGATCCTCAGGGCGGAGGGCACCGAGGCCGGGAATGAGGGGTGTCTGAGCGTCCCCGGGAAGGCCGGGGTGGTGGAGAGGTACAAGTCCATCACCGTCACGGGCCTGGATAAGGACGGGCACAAGGTTTGGATCGATGCCACGGATCTGCTGGCACGGGTCTTTCAGCATGAGATTGACCACCTGGATGGGGTTCTTTTCATTGAGAAGGCCACAAAGGTATGGGACGTGCCGCCTGAAACCACGCTCCGTATCGTATTCATGGGGACGCCGGAATTCGCTGTGCCCATCCTCGCAGGTCTGCTCAACCGTGGTTGTCATGTCGTGGCGGTGGTCACGCAGCCGGACCGGCCGCGGGGCAGGGGACACGCCGTGCGCCCCTCGCCCGTCAAGGGGTTTGCCTTGGACAACGGCATCAGGGTGATGGAGCCGACCAGGCTCCGGGACCCCGAATTCCTTAAGGAAATGGCGGACCTGCGCCCGGATGTCATCGTCACGGCCGCCTACGGCCGCCTCATACCGCGTGAACTCCTCGACCTGCCGCCGATGGGGTGCTATAACGTTCACCCCTCCCTGTTGCCTGCCTACAGGGGGGCGGCTCCGATTCACCATGCTCTGTTGCGGGGTGACACTAGAACCGGTATAAGCATCTTCCGCATGACCGAGGAGCTCGACGCGGGGGATATCATCGTGCAGGAGGAGACCGAGATCCGGCCGGATGAGGACCGCGGCAGCCTGGAGAAGAGGCTGGCGGAACGCTCCTCCGAGGTGCTGCTCAAGGCACTGAGGCTGGTTGCCACCGGTGAAGCGATCCCTGTGGCACAGGATGCCTCAAAGGCAACCTATGCCCCCATGATCTCCAGCGCCGACGAGGCAATCGATTGGCAAAAGGATGCTCGGACGGTTGTCTCCCAGATAAGGGCGCTCGCCCCGGCACCGGGCGCCACCACCAGGTTGGCGGGGCAGCCGCTTAAGGTGCTGGCGGCCTCCGTTTGGGAGGGGCAGGCCGGTGATGGTTTAAATCCGGACGCCGCGCCGGGAACGGTATTGGCAATCGTCCCCCGGGAGGGGTTTGTGGTGGCCTGCGGCGGGGGCGCCGTTCTGGTTCGGCAGGTAAAGCCCGCCGGCCGGCGCGCCATGCAGGCGGCTGACTTCCTCAATGGCAGCCCGCTTCAACCGGGCGACAGGCTCATTTGACCTTTCCTGACCTATACTGCATAATCTCTATTGAGGTGATTGTCAATTGTTCGGAATAGACCCTCTATACATCATCCTTACCCTTCCCGGGATGATTCTGGCCATGTGGGCCCAATCAAGGGTGAGCAGCGCCTTCGGGCAGTATTCCAGGGTCAGGAACGCGTCGGGGATGTCAGGGGCGCAGATAGCCCGTGCCATCCTGGAAGACGCCGGGATCAGTGACGTGCGCATCGAACGCATACCCGGACAGCTTACTGACCATTACGATCCGCGGGGCAGGGTGTTGCGCCTCTCGGAGCAGGTATACGATGGCGCTTCACTGGCTGCCGCTGGGGTAGCGGCTCATGAAGCGGGGCACGCTGTGCAGCACTACACCGGCTACGCCTGGCTGGGCATACGCATGGCCATTATACCGGTTACCCAGTTCGGTTCACGGATGGCGTTTCCGATTTTCTTCATCGGTCTTTTGCTGCAAAATTCCCTAGGGGGGTTTTTGCTGAACCTCGCTATACTCCTGTTTGCCACTGCTGTCGCCTTTCAGGTGATTACCCTCCCGGTGGAGTTCAACGCTTCAAGCCGGGCGTTGGCCCTGCTGCGGCAAGGCGGGTATCTCCGCCCTGACGAAATCGGCCCCGCGAAACAGGTGCTTTCGGCTGCGGCCCTGACCTATGTGGCGGCGGCTTTTACCGCGCTGATGAGCTTGGTCTACATGATATTAAGGGCACAGGGGCGCAGGGAAGACTAATACGCATGAAAGCCAGGGACATTGCCCTTCAGGCGCTTCTTCAGATCGAGACGCAACAGACCCATGCCACCGAGGCGCTTGAGCGTGCCCTGTCCAACCGCCCGGTCGAGAAGCGCGAGCGGGCGCTGGCCACGGAGCTAGTCTACGGTGTTTGCCGCCGCCTCAATACACTCGACCATGTGCTGGGCCGTTTCTCCCGCAACCCGGTATCCGCTCTGGACCCCGCCGTAAGGAACACCCTGCGTCTGGCCCTGTACCAGGTGATGTTTACGCGCATACCGGCCCGGGCGGCGGTGAATGAAGCCGTTGAGGCGGTTAAACGCAGAAACAAAAGGGCTTCCGGCTTTGTGAATGGCGTGCTGAGGGCCTTGCTTAGGAGCGGACCACTGGTGCCGGTAACACACGAAATGGCCGATCGGACCAAGGCGTTGAGTATCGAGTATTCCCACCCGGGGTGGTTGGTTGAAAGATGGGTCGGGCGATATGGTGAGGCTGCGGCCAGGGCAATAATGGACTACAACAACCGGACGCCGGCGCTTGTAGTAAGGGCCAACACGCTAAGAACAACCCCGGAAGCCCTGATGGAAAGGCTGCGTTCCGAGGGTGTGGACGTTTCACCAGGGAGGTACTTCGCGGAGGCCCTGATGATCCGGGGGGTCGATTCACTCCAGGCCCTGGCATCCTTCAGAGAGGGTCTCTTCACCGTTCAAGACGAGAGCTCCATGACGGCAGCCCATGCCCTGAACCCGCAGCCAAGACACCTGGTTATCGACATGGCGGCCGCCCCGGGTGGCAAGACAACCCATATCGCTGAATTGATGGGCTGCCAAGGCAGGGTTGTGGCCATAGACGTCAGTGAGGACAGGCTGGGACTGGTCAGCGAGAACTGCCGGCGGCTGGGGCTGGAGTGCGTGGAGACCATTGCCGGGGATGCCGTAGAGGTCGTTCGGCGTTTTGCGGGACAGGCCGACAGGGTGCTTCTTGATGCCCCGTGTTCAGGATTGGGCACGCTCAACAGGAGGGCTGATGCGCGCTGGAGGAAATCGGAGCAGGGCATCGCTGAGATAACCGAGGTGCAGACGCGACTCCTGGACGGCGCCGTGTCTTGTCTCGCGCCTGGAGGTATACTGGTTTACAGCACCTGCACCACGGAACCGGAGGAGAATCAGGATATGATAGCATCTTTCCTGAAACGGCATCCGGAGATGGAACCGGACGACCTCACACCCTTTATACCGTCGGCGCTGGCGGCGGGAGGGGCGGGGAGTTCGGGCCATTTGCAGTTCCTTCCGCACATCCATGGTGTAAATGGTTTTTTTGTCGCCAGGATAAAGCTAAAGAGGGATGCGTTTGACCAGGGTTGATTTGATAGAGATGAATCCCAGTGAACTGGAAGGGTTTTTCCGAGGCATGGGCGAGCCAGCCTACCGTGCCTGGCAGGTTTACAGGTGGATTCACGGGCATGGCGTCCTGCATTTCTCGGAGATGACCAATCTGCCGAAAAAAGTCAGGTCCCTGCTGGAATCACAAACCAGGATAGTATCAATGGATGAGATAGAACGGCAGGTCGACCAGGAGGATGGGGCAACGAAGTTCCTCTTCCGGCTCCGTGACGGGGAAACGGTGGAAACGGTCCTTCTCCCCCAGTCGTACGGTAACAGTGTTTGCGTCTCGACACAGGCTGGCTGCCGCATGGGGTGCCTGTTTTGTGTTTCCACTGTTGGCGGTTTGGGGCGCAACCTGACTCCCGGGGAAATGGAGGCCCAGGTGCTGATCGCCCAAAGTGAACTGGGGCGTCGAGAGGACGGGGCAAGGGTGAGTCACGTTGTCTTGATGGGTATAGGCGAACCCCTGGAGAACTATGACAATGTGTTGGTCTTCTTAAAACGGATTCATGAGAAGGATAATCTTGGCATAAGTTACCGGAACATAACCCTTTCAACCTGCGGTCTGGCGCCGGAGATCAAGAGACTGGCGTCAGAGGCGTTGCCGATAACGCTGGCCGTATCCCTGCACGCTCCGAATGACGAGTTGCGCAACCGCCTGATGCCCGTCAACAAGCGCTACCCGCTCTCCGAGCTCCTCCCTGCCTGCCGCGAATACGCCGAAAGGACCGGTAGACGAGTAACCTTTGAGTACGCGCTTATTAACGAAGTAAACGACCTCCCCGAACACGCGCGGGAGTTATCGCGCCTTGTTCGGGGTTTACTCTGCCATGTCAACCTGATACCTTTGAATCCGAATGAGAGGGGCCTGGAGGGGTCCCGGCCAGATAGGGTGAAGGAGTTTGCCCGGATCCTTGAGAACTCGGGCGTCAACGCGACCGTAAGGCGGAGCCTTGGAGGGAATATCGAGGCGGCTTGTGGCCAACTGCGACGTCGAAACGGTCGGGAGAAATCCTGAAAGGCTGGAGAGAATGCTGATAAGTGCCGCGACTCATATAGGCCGCGTCCGGGAGATGAACGAAGACCTCTACTGCGTCTGGGAGATGCCTGTGGAGGGATACATGTTTCTCGCCGTGGCTGATGGCATGGGTGGCCACAAGGCGGGTGAAGTTGCCAGTTCCCTGGCCGTGGACGTGGTGAAGAATCGCCTTGGTGAGGTTTTCATCCAGCCTTCGCTCGATAAGGGTGAAATCCTTCGGGAGGCGATCGCGCTCGCCAACGCCAGTATATATGATTTGTCACGGGAGAGACCGGAGATGGCCGGCATGGGCACGACCATTACCGCTGCCATTACGGGGCCAGGGAACCTTTGGGTGGCCCATGTTGGTGATAGCCGGGCCTACCTTATTAACGGGGGCTCAGTGAGAGTCCTTACCGAAGACCACTCGCTGGTGGGGCAGATGTTGAAAAACGGGAACCTGACCGAGGAGGAGGCTGTGCAGCACCCCCAGAAACATGTGCTGACCCGCGCCCTGGGGGTGGAGGAGGAAGTGCAGGTCGACCTCTCTCAATGGGCGGTGGGGGCAGGGGATGTGTTGGTCCTGGCCACCGACGGCCTCGTCAATAGCATTAAACCTGCCGAATTGGTGGAAATCCTTCAGGACCCTCCTGGCGGTTTTGACGGGGTGGCCGAATATCTGGTCAACCTGGCCAACGATCGCGGCGGCAAGGACAACGCCACGGTTGTGGTGGCGAGACTATGATACACCGTGGTGATAACGATTTGATCGGTCGGCTCCTTAACGGAAGGTACGAGATTACTGAACGCCTGGGCGATGGCGGCATGTCCATTGTCTACAAGGCTACTGACCGTTTCCTGGGAAGGACCGTCTCAATCAAGGTCCTGCGAGACCAGTTTGCCGCCGACTCGGAGTTCCTGCAGCGTTTCCGGCGGGAGGCGCAGGCTGTAGCCAACCTGTCACATGCCAACATAGTTTCCCTTTTTGATGTCGGCCAGGATGGCGAAACTCATTACCTGGTGATGGAGTACGTTGAAGGCCAGACCCTTAAGGATAAGATTAAAGAAGAAGGGCCTTTTACGCCTGAACAGGCGGTGGATATTGCCAAACAGGTGCTGGCTGGCCTTAACCACGCCCATCAGAAAAAGGTCATCCATCGAGATATCAAGCCCCACAACATCCTGATAACTGCGACAGGCCAGGCCAAGATCACGGACTTTGGCATTGCCCGCGCGGTTACCGAGACGACCCTTGTACATACAGGCCCTATAATGGGGTCGGCGCACTACTTTTCCCCGGAGCAGGCCAAGGGATACCCGGTGGATGCCCGTTCCGATCTCTATTCGCTCGGAGTGGTCATCTACGAAATGCTGGCGGCCAAGAGGCCGTTCGAAGGGGACACCCCCCTTTCGGTAGCCTTGCAGCACGTGCAGGATGAACCCCCTTCTCTGCGTAGAATCGATAACCGTATCCCTGAAACCCTGGATAGGGTTGTCCTGAAGGCAATGGCCAAGGATCCAGCCAGGCGGTATCAGTCGGCTGACGAGTTCATCAAGGACCTCAATGCGGCCCTTAACAAGAATGCGGGGAACGGCGGCGGGGAAGTGGAAAGCCGGGGCCGCCGCATGTTGTTCTACGCCGCAACTGCTCTGGTGATGGCCGTCTTCGGGCTTACCGGTTATGGCATTTACCTTTTCCTGAATTGGATGCAGGTCCCGATCGTCAGTGTGCCGGATGTGGAAGGGGTCAACCTTACTGAGGCGACGCGTATCCTTGGAGAGCACCAACTCTTCCCCGAGGTGGTTGCCGAGCAGACGAGCGAGCAACCGGCCAATACCGTGATAAGCCAGGAGCCTCCACCGGGCGAGGAGGTTAAGGGCGGCCAGGCCGTGCGTCTGGTGGTTTCCAAAGGGCCGGAGCTGGTGGAGGTGCCTGATGTGCGCGGGAAACACCGGATCGAGGCGGAAAACCTTTTGCAAAACATCCGTCTCGAGATTGGGGAAGAACTGCGTTACAGCGATACCGTCACAGAGGGGTATGTCATCGAACAGATCCCCGCGCCTTCAACCCGGGTGGCCCGGAAGACGAAGATCTTTCTCACGGTAAGCAAGGGGAAGGAGCCCCCGCCCTTTAACATGCCGAGCGTGATCGGGTTTTCGATCGAGGACGCCAGGCGGCAGATAGAATCTTCCAGGTTGCGGGTGGGCACCGTGAAGCATGAATTATCCGCGTTCCCTGTCAGCGTGGTTGCCGCCCAGAGCCCCACCCCAGGGATGAAGGTCCGGGAGGGTGATGCGGTGGACCTGACAGTAAGCCAGGGTTGTGTTACCACGGAGGATAGGGCCATCAGGGTGGCTACGACTCAGCCGGTTACAGTGAAAATTGTACAGGTTGATCAGTACGGTGAGAGGGTCATACACGAGCAGCTGCACCAGCCGGATGAAATTGTGCCCATACAGATTTGCTGGGATGGCATATCAGCACGCATCATAGTATACATGGATGGTGAGTTAACCGCTGATGAGGTGTTGACCCCGCAGGGTTAGACATGTTGGGCATAGTCAAGAAGGTATTCAATATTTACTACGAGATTCAGACCGATCAGGGGGCCGTGCTCTGCAAGCCCAGGGGGCGTTTGCGGTCATCCTCTAAGATTTTTGTGGGTGACAGGGTAGAGTTTTCGCTTTCCGAGGACGGTTCAGGTGTGATCGAGTCGGTGCAGTCCAGGGGTTCTCTCCTCTCCAGACCCCCTGTGGCAAATGTCCAGAAGGTGATACTGGTAGCCAGCTTGCATAACCCCAAGATAGACCTGGATTTTGTTGATCGGGTTGCTCTCCTGTCCCTTCATAACGGCTTGCAGGTGGTCCTTGTGCTTAACAAGATTGACGCGCTGGAGGACGGTGAGGCTGAAGCCCTTCGTATCGCCCAAGCCTACGGGAACACCGGCTTTCCGGTGATCGCAGCCAGCGCGGTCCGTGGATGGGGTATCGATGAGATAAGGGGGTTCCTCAAGGGGAAGATCAGCGTGATGGCTGGCCGGAGCGGCGTCGGGAAATCCTCGCTCCTCAATGCCATCAAACCCGGCCTTTCCCTGAAGACTGGAACCGTCAGCGCCAAGCACGGGCATGGCCGCCATACAACAAGGC
>DYIG01000021.1:0-8412 GCA_020723725.1 Thermaerobacter marianensis
TCCGACGAGACAGACAAAGTTATCGGCCTCAAATTGGGCGCCGACGACTACGTCGTAAAACCCTTCAGCCCGCGTGAGCTGGTCGCACGGGTGGAGGCCGTTCTGCGACGGGCGAACCCTGATGACGGCAGCGGGGGCGCAAACAGGACCAGCCCTATCGGAGAAAAAACCCGGCTGGCGCGCGGCCTCCTGGTCATCGATACCGAGAAACACCAAGTCCGGCTGGGAGACAGACCCGTGGACCTGACCCCCACGGAGTTCAAACTCCTGGAAACACTCGCCCGGAGACCCGGCCGGGTATACACCCGCCTGGAACTGGTGGAGCATATCCAGGGCGAGGCCTATGAGGGTTACGAACGCACCATCGACAGCCACATCAAGAACCTGCGGAAGAAACTGCAACAGGCCGGTATGAAGGAAACCTGGATCAAGACGGTTTTCGGGGTGGGGTATAAGTTTGCCGAACAGCAGGGGTAATAAAAGCTTTATGCAACTGATCCCAGCCGCCCCTCATCTCAAGCTGAACATCCAAAGTCGGCTGCTGCTGGCGTTCCTGGTGCTGTCCGCAGTCGTCCTGGCCTTTGCCGCCCTTTTCGCCACCCAGTTCGTCACCTTCCAGTACATCCAACACCTCGTCCTGGAGCGCATAGACCCGGAACACATGCAGGGACCCCTGGGACCCGCTATGAATGAGGTGCTGAAGCAACTGAACGGACCAGACCGGGCAGTCCTGGCACGCCTCCGTTACGGCATCCTCCAGGCCGGCGCCCTGGCACTGGCACTGAGTGTTCTGTTCAGTTATCTCCTGTCCCGTCACATCACCCGGCCGATCATGGCCATGCACGCGGTAGCGGTGCGCATGGCCCGGGGCGACTTCAGCCAGCGCGTGCCGGTCACTGGTAACGATGATCTGAACGACTTGGCGCGGGCGCTCAACACAATGGCCCATAACCTCGAGGAAGCCAACCGCCTGCGCAAGCTCATGGTCGCCGACCTCGCCCATGAGCTCCGAACGCCATTGACCGGCCTGCGCAGTTACGTAGAAGCGATGCGGGAAGGCGTCCTGCCGACTGATAAAGAGAATATGGATGTTGTGCTCTCTGAAACACTGCGCTTGCAACGGCTGGTCCGGGAATTACACGAGTTGTCTCTTCTAGACGCCAATGCGCTGGCGCTGGAGTTGGGACCCGTCGACCCTGCGGCGATCATCAGGCAGGTGGCCTCCCTTCACCAAACGGAGATAACGGCCAAAGGGCAGCGCCTGGAAATCGACCTGCCGCCAGATTTACCAAAGGTGCAGGCCGACGCGGACCGGCTGGCCCAGATCCTGCATAACCTGTTGACCAATGCCGTCACCCATACCCCGGAAGGAGGAATGATCCGCATCAGCGCCCACCTGGAAAAACCAGCCACCAATCGGGTCGGGGGTGTCGCAAACGGTAACCGGCCCCTGCTCCGGGTCACGGTCGCCGACACTGGTTCGGGTATCCCCCCTGAGGAGCTCCCCTTTATTTTCGAACGGTTCTACCGAGCTGATCCCTCACGCAACCGAGCCACTGGTGGTACCGGGCTGGGCTTGACCATCACCCAGAAGCTGGTGGAAGCCCATGGCGGTACGATCTCGGCCGAAAACCGCCCGGAAGGAGGGGCTGTCTTCAGCTTTACCCTTCCCGTGGCTGTCGCTGATTCACGATGACCCAAAATGTCTGGCCAGCAGCAGAACCCGGTGGGTGGGCGGAGTCGGTTCACGTTCCTGCGGCTGGGGTGGTGGTGTGATAAACTCCAGCCAAAAAGCGGGGGTTTGCGGGGTGATTTGCCGTGCAAAGGGTTTCAGCACGTCAGCTGCATATGTCCCTCTTGCGGAGACGCCAGCGGCCGGGTACCGGTTCAAACCCCGCTTTCTATTGTCAAGGACGGTGAATGTAATGTGGCCTGATCTTTCCGGTATTTTGGGAGAGGTACACTGGTGTGTCCTTGATTAACCCACCGACCCCGTCATCTCCAGGTTGAGCAGACGGTTCAGCTCCACCGCGTACTCCATGGGCAGCTCCTTGGCGAAGGGCTCGATGAAGCCCATGACGATCATGCCGACCGCCTCCTGCTCGCTCAGGCCGCGGCTCATCAGGTAGAAGAGCTGCTCCTCGCTGACCTTGCTGGCGGTGGCCTCGTGTTCCACTGAGGGGCTGTCGCCGGTTACTTCCATGTAGGGGATGGTGTCGGAACGCGAGTCGTCGTCGAGCATGAGCGCGTCACACTTGACGTTGGCGCGGGCGCCCTCGGCATTGCCGCCCATGTGCACCAGGCCGCGGTACGTGGTCAGCCCCCCGCCACGGCTGATGGACTTGGAGATGATGCGGGAGGTGGTGTTGGGGGCCAGGTGGATCACCTTCGCCCCGGCGTCCTGGATCTGGCCGCTCTTGGCCACGGCGATGGAGACGATGTCGGCCTTGGCGCCGCTACCCTTCATGATGACCGCGGGGTACTTCATGGTGACCTTGCTGCCGATGTTGCCGTCGATCCACTCCATGGTCGCGTTCTCATGGGCCACGGCCCGTTTGGTGACCAGGTTATAGACGTTGTTGGACCAGTTCTGGATGGTGGTGTAGCGGCAGCGGGCACCTTCCTTGACAATGATCTCCACCACGGCGCTGTGGAGGGAGTAGCTGGAGTAGACCGGGGCGCTGCACCCCTCGACGTAATGGACGAAGCTGCCCGGCTCGCAGATGATCAGGGTGCGTTCGAACTGTCCCATGTTGCGGGCATTGATACGGAAGTAGGCCTGGAGGGGGATCTCCACCTTCACCCCGGCGGGGACCCAGATGAAGCTGCCGCCGCTCCAGACCGCGCTGTTGAGGGCAGCGAACTTGTTGTCGGCAGGGGGGATGACCGACCCGAAGTGCTCCTCCAGGATATCGGGATACTCCAGGACCGCAGTGTCGGTGTCGACGAAGACGACCCCCTGGGCCTCGAGTTCCTTCTGGATCTTATGGTAGATCACAGTGGATTCGTACTGTGCGGCCACGCCCGCCAGGTGCTGCTTTTCGGCCTCGGGGATGCCGAGCTTCTCGAAGGTCTCGCGGATGGTATCGGGCACGTCGTTCCAGTCCTGCCGAGGCCCATCGGTCGGCCGGACGTAGTAATGTATGTCGTCGAAGTTGATCTCGGAGAGGTTCACACCCCATGTGGGGACCGGCATCTTCTCGAACTGATCATAGGACTTCAGGCGGAACTCGCGCATCCAGCGGGGCTCACCCTTCAGGATGGAAATCTCCTCGACCAGGTCGCGCGAGAGGCCCTTGGGCGACTTGATAACATAATCTTCCGGGCTGCAGAAGTCATAAGAGCCACAGGACGTTTGGCAAGACGCCGGGTCCACCTGTTGGTTGGTATTGCACCCTGATTCGGGAGTCATACTATTCATCCCCTTCAGCCAGTCTGCCCGTGCACTTTTCGAACGCGTGCCAAGCCAGGGTCGCGCACTTTACCCTGACAGGGTAACGGGTAACGCCCTGAAGCGCCTGGGCATCACCCAGCGATTCGAAGTCCCCGTCCTCGCCTTTCATCATGGAAAGGAAGCGTTCCAGGACCTCCCTGGCTTCGCTCAGACGTTTCCCTTTCACGAGCTGTGTCATCATGGAGGCCGATGCCTGGCTTATGGAACACCCCTGTCCGGAGAACCTGATGTCCTTGACCACCCGTTCGGACTGCTTATCCCCGGGTTCCAGGGCCACCTCTACCTTGATAAGGTCGCCGCAGGTGGGGTTATGCAGCTCCCAGGAGGCGTCGGGGTTCTCCAGGGTCCCGCAGTTCCTCGGGTGGGCGTAGTGGTCCATCATCACTTCCTGGTAAAGCTCAGACAATGACATGTCGGAAGAACTCCTTAACGCGTGTTATGGCCTGGACCATGCGGTCCACGTCTTCTTCGTCATTGTAGATATAGAAGCTGGCCCGGTTGGTCGCCGGCACATTCAGCCACTCCATCAAGGGTTGGGCGCAGTGATGGCCCGCCCTTATGGCCACGCCCTCTTCATTCAAGACAGTGGCCACGTCATGCGGGTGGATGCCCTTGATGTTAAAGGATATCAACCCTGCGCGGTCCCCGGCGGGGCCGTGCATTTCGACGTAACCCAGTTCCCCAAGCCTGTGCATAGCCAGCTTGACGAGTTGCCGCTCGTGGGATTCGATCTGCTCCATGCCCAGTCCCTCGAGGTAGTCGATGGCGGCGGCCAAACCGATGGCACCGGCGATGTTAGGGGTGCCCGCTTCAAACTTGTAGGGTATCTCGTTCCAGCCCGCTGTCTCGAGGTGGACGTAGCTGATCATGTCCCCGCCAAACAGAAACGGGTCCATGGCTTCCAGGAGGTCGGCCCTGCCGTAGAGAACGCCGATCCCTGTCGGGCCAAGCATCTTGTGTCCCGAGATGGCGAGGAAATCGCACCCCAGGGAAGCAACGTTTACAGGCATGTGCGGCACGCTCTGCGCCCCGTCCACGAGCACGACGGCCTCGGCTTCACGGGCAGCCCTGCAAATCTCGGCAACGGGGTTGATCGTCCCGAGCACGTTGGATCCCTGGGAGACCGCCACCAGGCGCGTCCTTTCATTGAGCAGGCGATAGAAGGATTCCATGTCCAAACGCCCGTCGGGTGTCAGGTCGATGAAGCGCAACCGGGCGCCGGTCGCCCCGGCTAACTGTTGCCAGGGGACGAGGTTGGAGTGGTGCTCCATGGGGGTGGTGATTATCTCGTCACCCGGTCCTACGTTGCGCCTTCCCCAGGCATAGGCCACGAGGTTGACGGCCTCGGTGGCGTTGCGGGTGAATACGATCTCGGAGGGCTTGGAAGCGCCGATGAACCCGGCCACCCGCTCACGGGCGCCCTCGTATAACTCCGTGGCCCGGGCACCGAGGTCGTGAATGGCCCGATGCACGTTGGCGTTGCTTTCAAGGTAGTAGGACGAGAGGGCGTTCACCACCTGGATCGGTTTTTGGGTGGTCGCGGCATTGTCCAGGTAGACCAGTGACTTGCCCCTGATCTTGGTATTTAAAATGGGAAAATCCTTTTTAATGCGTTCGGTGTCCAGTTGTCTCGCGCCCACTCTATTCAGCCCCGCCACCAATGGGTTCATCAATACCACCCGGCCGTTTAAGTAGTTTTTGCAACTTCCTGGAGACTGCATCCTGCAGTCCCTCTTGCAGCCCCTCCGGCAATGCTCCGTCAAGCACAGGTTGGATGAAGGCCGATACCAGGAGGCTCCTGGCGTCGGCTTCCGCGATGCCCCGGCTCATGAGATAGAAGACCTCTTCGGGGTCAACCGGCGTTGAGGCGGAGGAGTGGTCCGCCCTGACATCCCTTTCATCAATCAGGAGCGCGGGGTTGTTGTCCGCCCTGGCTGTGCCGCCGAGCAGCAGTACTTTCTGGGCCTGGGAGGCGTCGGAACCCCTGGCGCCCCGCAGAATCTTGCCCAGACCCCGGTAAACGGCCCGGGCCTGCTCGCCGACCGCGCCCCTGGCCTCGGTCCGGCTGCGGCTGCCCTCGCCTTCATGGACGGCGCCTGCCGAAACATCAAAGTGCTGCCCTGAATCGGTGAGATAAACGGCGCGGGCTTCGGAGGATGCATTGCCGCCCTTCAGGAGGGCGGCGGTATCCGAGCGGCTCAGCCTGGCGCCGAGCTCGCAGATGAACCAGCGGACCGAACCGTTGTCTGCCACCTTCGCCTGGCGCAGGACGTAGCTCAGGGAGGAGGCCTCCCGCTGCTGTATGCTGGCGTATTCCAGGCTGGCGCCCTTCCCAACCGACGCCGTGACGACTTCCACATAGGCCGGGGTCAGCGCTCCGTCCCCGGATTGACCCGTGTTGCCAGCGGGCCTGTTACCAGAAGGCCGCTCTTCGACAATGCGGACAGAAGCGCCTTCCCCCAATATGATCACACTGCGGTTTAATACCAAAGAAGCGTTTGAAGCTGGCCGGCAGACGACCCTGATCGGGGTGTCGATTTTTACCCCGGCCGGGACATAGAGGAAATACCCCGTCCGGAAGAGGGCTCCGTTTAGGGCCAGGAGTTTGTCACTATCCAACCAGTTCCCCCGGAGATGGGCCTCCAGGGTGTCCGCGTGGAGGCGGGCCGCCGACAGGATGTCGGTGAGGACAGCCCCCCCGGGCAACGGTGTATCCGGGAGTTCAAGCCCGGCGTGTTCCTCGTTGATCCCCTCCAGGGACTTGTTGAGGTCCAGGCCCTTGAGGCTGGTGCGCCGCCACCCCTCGTCCTTTGGTCCGGGGAGGGAAAGCCGCTGGGCAACCTGCCAGGAGTGGTTTCTCAGTTCCTGAAGCCATGCAGGGGCTCCGTTTTGCCGGGGGAACCCCTGAAGGGGGGTCAGGTCGGTCGCTGGCGTGTTCATGACACGACCCCCTGAGCGGCTTCCTGACCGACGAGTTCACGTACCCACTGGTAGCCCTTTTCTTCGATCTCCTCCGCCAGTGACCGGTCCCCGGAGCGCACTATGCGGCCGTCGACTATCACGTGGACGTGGTCTGGCTCGATGTAATCCAGCATGCGGTTATAGTGGGTGATTACCAAGGTGCCAAAGGACGGCCCGCGCATGGCGTTTACCCCGCGACAGACGACCTTGAGGGCGTCCACGTCCAGGCCGGAGTCGGTCTCGTCAAGAATGGCGAAGCGGGGTTTGAGCATCAGCATTTGCAGGGTTTCCATGCGTTTCTTCTCCCCGCCGGAGAAGCCGTCATTCAGATACCTCTTGGCGAAAGCGTCATTCATTTCGAGGAAGGCCATCTTCTCGCGCAGCTCTTTATGGAAATCCAAAACGTTGACCTTTTCACCCCGGATGGAGTTTACGGCCTGCCGCAGGAAGTTGGCCACGGTTACGCCAGGTATCGCCAGGGGGTACTGGAAGGCCAGGAAGAGCCCTGCCCGTGCACGCTCATCGGCGGGCAGCCCGGTCAGATCACGCCCGTCAAGCCGTATGGCGCCCTTTTCGATCTTGTAACGAGGGTGCCCCATCAGCGCGAACGACAAGGTGGTTTTGCCGGACCCGTTCGGCCCCATGAGGCTGTGGACCTCTCCGCCGCGGATCACCAGATCAATTCCCTTTAAGACAGGACGGTCATTGACCGTGACGTGAAGGTCTTCAATTTCCAGTGTCGAAATGTGTTCCGCAGCCATGCCCATACCCCCATTGGCTCACATGAGCGGTTGATCGCAATTAAAGGCTTTTTTATTATATTTACAACCTTTACACTATGTAAATAGGGTAATTCTCAATACACACCTGAGATGTCTGAATCTATAATGAACCTGGAGGTGAAGTCTGCGGTGGAGCGTGACCCGTTGAAAATTGGAGCGGTGCTCGGCGACCCGACCCGTTATTCGATCTACCAATACATTGTGCAATCCGGCGTTGAAGGCGTAACCGCTCAGGAAATGGCGAACCGTTTTGGTCTACACCCCAATGTCGCCCGGCTCCACCTCAACAAGCTGAAGGAAATCGGGGTTCTGGTGGCCCAGTTGGAGAAGTCCAGCCGCGGCGGGAGGCCGGGACAGGTCTACAAACTGTCGGGGGAGTCAGTGAGCCTCAATCTGCCTCCACGCGAGTACCGCCTGCTTTCGGAACTGCTCTGCCGCGCGCTGTCCCTCTGTGGGGACCAGGGTCTGGTGGCGCTTGAGGAGGTCGGCCGGACCTATGGGCGTCAGGTGGCCAATCAGGTCTACTCGGAATTGGGTCTTCCCCCGGAGGACGTTTCCGTGGACACCCTGTTCGAGGGGGCGGTTCGCGCCCTGAGTCAGCAGGGGCTCCAGGCCAATATTAGCCGCAGCCCGTCGGGTTCCGCCACCCTCACCCTGAGCAACTGCAGTTTCGAAGAGGTAGCCGCGCGCTATCCCCGTTTCATCTGCCACCTCTGTCACGGCCTCGTTCAGGGGGTGCTTGAGACCCACCTGGCGGTGGCCAATGTCCAGGACAAAGCATCCAAGGCCCGTGGAGACAGGCACTGCTCCTACTTTGCCCAGGAGATAAACCCCTCCAAGTAATCCGCTGATTGCTACCCCCTTAAAACCGGCCACATCTAATCGAAGACTTATACCAGGAACGAGCTCGGAAAATACCTAAGGAGGGTTCTTTACAGTGAGAAACCGGTTGTTTATTCGTTGGATGCGTGTTTCGATACTGGTGGCTTTTACTATGATGCTTATTCCCGCGCTGGCCATGGCGGATGGGAAGGATGATTACGGCAAAAAAGGCCGTGAGAAAAAGGTAGCAGGTTTCAGGTTGGAAAGCCGTTTCCGTGATATGGATGACGCCCCCTGGGCGGGCAAGTTCATCCTTTCCGCTCAAGTCAACCAGATCATCATGGGTTACGACGACAACACCTTCCGCCCCAACATCCCGGTAAACCGGGAACA
>DYIG01000021.1:8422-15066 GCA_020723725.1 Thermaerobacter marianensis
GGCCGTGTTGATGGCTGTCCGAGCCCTCGGCTTGGCAGATGAAGCCGCAAGCATTGCTCAGTCCGTATATGCAGGTCTTCCTTATAGTGATGCCTCCAAGGTTTCCCCTTGGGCCAGAAGCGCGGTAAAGTTGGCCATTGATAAGGGGTGGATCGACCAAAAGGACGGCGACTTCGAACCGCACCGGCCAGCCAGCCGCGTTTGGACCGTCAGGCTGCTGGTGAACGCAATGGGGCTAGGCGAAAAGGCCAAAGCAAGGTCCGGTGAACAGTTGACTTTCACTGATGCAGCCAACCTATCGGCCAGCGACGCCGGGTACGTGGCCGTTGCTATCGATTCCGGATTCATCAAGGGGTTTGAAAACAACACCTTCCGCCCGAATGGCCCGGTCACGCGAGCTCAGATGGCCAAGATGCTGGACATGGTGAAGGATTCCCTGCAGGACAGCCAGCAGATCACCGTGGAGAACAAAGACTACGTTGTAACCGGTGTGG
The DNA here is from genome assembly GCA_020723725.1 of Thermaerobacter marianensis. GTDB lineage: Bacteria > Bacillota > Sulfobacillia > DYIH01 > DYIG01 > DYIG01. Next base: position 8,917 of record DYIG01000021.1, read on the forward strand.
TTGCCTCTGTATACGGTCAGGACATCAGGGTTCTCAACGGTCGGGGGATCAAGGTTACAATTCCGGTGACCAGCACGACCCCCGTCTTCATCAATGACAGTCAGGGTGTCCTTGCTGACCTCAAGCCGGGTTTCCTGGTCCGTGTCTATCTGAATGAGTCCAAGGAGGCGGTTCTGATCGACGCGCGCAGCGCCCGCGAGGCCCTGCCGGTGGTCGGGAAGCTCTTCTTTAAGGAAGTTAAGGGGACCGTGGTCGCGGTGGACCCCTCGGCCATGACCATCACGGTCAATGCTGGCTTCAGATGGTGCATCAAGGCGCCCTGCCCGCAGCCGGAGGAATCCCTTACCCTAAAGGTTGCCGAAGACGCTGGAATCAAGATCGAGGACTTTGGTTACGGAACGCTGGCCGATATCCAGCCGGGTGACCGTGTCGAACTGAAGGTCCGTGGCGATACCGTTGTGAAGGTCGAGGTGAAGTCCCCGGAGGTGCGTGACAAGGTCAAGCAGAAAGAGCGTTTCCGCAAGTGGAAGGAGGCCTGGTTCCCTGGAGCGACAGACGGTTCTCTGGGGGATTACGGGATAGATGACGAAGACAACGGGGACGACGATTAAGACGACCGGTTGACGGTAAGCAGGTGAAAGCCGGGAGTGGCGCGGAAGCGGGAGTGATACTGAACCGGGGGTGGCACCGAGCCGGGGGTTCTCATGGACCCCCGGTTTTTTAGCTAACGCAATTTTGTGCCGGCCGCCCTTGATAATTGGTATAGGATATACTGGTTCAGGCTCACGCCTTCCCTGCAAGGGAAGAAACGGCGGCTCCGTATGCGCCTTTGGAAACAGTGGAAACGGGAATACTATTAACCGGGTCGAGGGGTTCTGCGCTCCCGGCAGCCAGAGGTGAATGTGTTGATTGACAAATCCCTATGGGGGCATACCATAAAATCATGGGAGTTTCTGCAACGGTTAACGTTTCTTTTAAAGATCCAATTTCCGATACCGATTTGGCCCGGATCATCAAAAGCGGGGCCGTGACCGGCAGTGTACGGCCTTATATTGACGTGCTCTTTACCGAGGTTTCGGTGTCCCGGCTCCTTGTTTTTGCCAAGGCGCATGACATTACTTTGGAAGAACTGAGGCACGTATACGACTCTTATGTGAAGCCGCGTTACAGGAATAGCGATTTCGAGAGGTTATTTTAATCAATGAATGACTGGTGCGGCTTGTTGAAAACTGCCTGCGTTTTTCTAGACAAAGCCGGAATTAAGAGAGAAGACTGGGTGTTTGGCGGCGGCACAGCCTTAGCGTATTACTACGATCATCGAGTAAGCAAGGATGTTGATATTTTCTTATGGGATGTAACCAAGTTAACCTTGTTAACCCCCAGGCTGAATGATTATGTGTTAAACCATGTGGATGGCTATGATGAAGCAGCAAACTATATCAAGCTGCAAATAGGCGACATGGAAATTGATTTTATAGTTGCTCCCCAGCTTACTGACGATCCTCAACACAAGGACACTGTATGTGGAATAGATCTGCAGATTGAAAATTCGTGTGAGATCGTAATCAAGAAGCTCTTTTATCGTGGTTATTCCTTAAAACCAAGGGACATTTTTGATATATCGGTTGCCCTACGATTTAACGAGGATTCGATACGAAAAAACAGCGTAGTTTTAAAAACCAGGATTGATAACATTCGGGAGTCCCTTGAACGAAACAAGAATTTTTATTACGAAGAAGTCGCCAATTTGGTTATTAAAAAAACTGACCTAATTGAAGGTTCCTTAGAGTCAGTTGTGGATTTCATTTCCAGTATTTGATCTATGACCTGAATCCGTGATCGGCATGGATGTAAGTTCGTTTGTTCGGTCACTCGACTACCATACGCGCCCCCGAATTACAGCCTTCGGATTCGAATGCATTGCGGTAGATACGTTTACCTGGTCGCGGCTCCTTCACCCCTAAGAAGGCGAAGATCGGCGTATAACCGTCAAATCCGTGGTAGGTGCGCGTTACGCCCTCTTTCTTTGTTCCGGAATTGTCCCAAGGTGATACATCAATGTCCAGCGGGATCAAGGTGCGATCCCCGGCCGTCACCGGTGTTAGGGGTACTTCCAGAGCGGCCAGCATCTGTGCGCTTTCCTCCCGTAGGATCGACTCCCAGTCGGCCCGGCCTGCCGCTAGGTCCAGCCGCTGACGTAGCGTGGGTGAGGACGGTACTGCCCGTACCCCCACCGCAGCGCGGAAGAAAATGTCCTCTCGATAGGCTTCGATATGGTCGAAATCGTTTTTGCCCAAACATAATAGCCCTATGTAGGAGGCAACCAGATCGCCGTTAGTAACCTGCGGTTCGGGGCGTTCCTCTAGATGCGTAGTGTTGAGACGGTTGCGCAAACGGGATTTCTCCAATAAGTGGCCTACCGCTGCCAGACCAGCATGGGTGGTCAGGATCTCATCAGACTCTTCGATAATGAACCTCACGGGATCACCTCACAGGTGAAGGGTGAGAAACATCCTGTAATACCCGTAAATTCAACATTTGGGGCACTTAACCCTACCCTGAGTTCACGGATTCAGGGACCTGACAACCTGGAATAGTCACGGGCACAGCTATGTAGGTGGAGTTACCTACCACGAGCAAGCCCCGAAATCATGGTGTGATTGGTTAGGGGCCACTCATCCCTGCGGTGACCACCCAGTGAAAATCCACTTGAACAAGGACAAATGGAATAACACATCATCAAATAAGCGCGTTCATTTACTAATGCATGAAACGGGGCATGCAACTGGCCTGGATGAACACTGTTCCAGTGACGCAATAATGAATAATGGGGCGTCAACCTGTAACAACGGAAACTGGAGTGGCGAGTATTATAGAGCTACTGATAGAACAGGGGTATATAACGCATATCACTGAGGAAAAGGGGTGAGCGTCAATGAAGAAAAGGTTATACATCCTATTTACAGTTTTAGGTATCATAATTGGTGGTGCTTTGGCAGGAACAACGGCATTAAAAACTTACCTTACTGAAGCTAGGGCACAGGCTTCAATCCCATGTGGGAATGCTACCTTACCGTCCGACATAGTTCATGAAGAAGTTTTCATGGAAACTGGTGTTGACGGTAGGTATTTGCTTAAGGATGGAACCCTACAGGGAAGAATTGTATTAAGTTACCTTAGTGAGAGTGAGGGGCACAAAGACGTTTTTATACCCTTGGCCGCTAACCCGAATTCGTGCAAAGATGAAAGGATTAAAGCAAAGTTAATTCACGCTCAAAAAGAGGCTTTGGATACCGAAAGATCCGTATGCCAAGAAATTGAGAGTTTTTTGAACGGTTACGTAATAGAAAACAAGCCCGGGTTTAAAATGCTCGATAAGGCTAAGGCCCAGATAATATTTGACACAATGTGCAAACCCTATGGTTTAACTAAAGCAAGATAGAAGGTTTTAGTGTACGGCTAGCCTTCTTGTCTAACATCCCAGGGCGCGTTACCCGGGGGACAAGGGGGAAAGAGAAAGATGGCAGAGAAAGCAAAGGTAAACCGCATAACCACCAAGGATCCCGCGGAGAAAGCGGCGCGCAGGCGGCTTAGCGTCCTGGAGTTGGTTGAGCGACTGGGTAGCGTCAGCGAGGCCTGCCGCCGTAGCGGCATGGATCGGACCTCCTATTACGAGTGGAAGCGCCGCTTTCAGCTCTATGGGTTGGAGGGGCTGAAGGACCTGCCACCCATCCACAAGACCCACCCGCAAACGACCCCGCCTGAGGTGGTGGACAAGATCCTGGAGCTTGCCCTGCAGCATCCCACCTGGGGGTGTACCCGCTACAGGGACTTCCTCAAGCTACAGGGGATCAGCGTGAGTTCCTCCACCGTGCAGAACATCCTGATCAAGCACGGGCTTGCCTCCAAGTACGAGCGTCTGCTGCGGCTGGAGGAGAAGTCGACCGGGGGAACTGCTGGCCCAGGACACCTTCTTCGTGTGCCGAATGAAGGGCTATTGATACTCGGGCCAAGGAAGCTCCCTGAATTCGCTTGCTCCGCCGGGCGTTGCCTAACGGAGTCCAGGACGGTCCTTGCCGGGAATGTGGGAATGGCTGGAGCCTTACCTCACGCTGGTTCTAGCCAAAAAAGGGAACCAATAGGAGGTGGATAAGCCCCATGTCAAGCTTCAGGGGGCGCCGACAGAAAGACGACGGCGTTTTCCACCGTTGCCGGGCTGTTTAGAGCAAAATGGACCAGACCTTTCACCTGGCGGCCTATGTCGCGGCGTGGGAACCGCTTTTCCAAGAGAATGGTGATTCCGGGGAAGGCCTTACTTTCCGAAAACCAACGGGCTCCGAGCGCGAGGAAATCGTTCCGGTTGTACGATACGATCATGTAACCCTGCGCCGCGGCGAAGGCGAGTTGTTCGTTGTCCGTCAGCCCGTCGTTCCCGGCCTCATGGCATGACAGCGCCTCGATGCTCTGGGACCGGAGGGCCTCGGCCGCCGCCTGACTCATATCCTCGTCGAGATAGAACTTCACGGTTGCTTGCCGGGTTCGATGGGTTTCAGATAGGGGTACGTCCGGTACGCCGTGTCCTCATCCAGCCTTTCATGCTGGTGGATGCGGGATTCGATTTCCTCCGGGAACATCTCGGCGTAGGCGAGGGCGCCGCGCAATTGCTGACGGTTCAGCCACGGGAAGGCTTCCTGCAGTGCCTTGAATGAATGTTGGCACTCCTCCCGGTAGGCATGGACGATCTCCCAGACGTCCATGCCCGTACCTGCCACAACGGCTCTTCTGCCGGTGGGGCCGTCCAGGAAGCTGATGCCAGGGCATCGGCGCATGCGCAGGGCCTCCTCCAGCAGGTCGCGGACGACGGCGCTCTGTGGTCGCCGTTCGCGTTCAACCTCCGTATTCAGGGCGGATGCCAGCCGATCCTCAAGGCGAAGATTCAAGCGATAGACCTTGGCCATATTTTGACACCTCTCGCGTTATTGTATGACAAAGGCTCCCCCTTCGCAACTGCCTTACCTCACGCTAGTTTTGGCTAAAAAGGGAAGTCAATAGGGTTAGACTTGACCTTTATTAAATAGCTCCCCGTTTGGTAAGGACATAAATGGCTTGTGCCACGTTCCGGACGCCGAGTTTCTCATAAGCAGCGGAAAAGATTTTCTCTATCCCCTTTTCAGATTTGTTAAGGCGGGCAGCTATTTCTTTGGTTGTATGTCCATAGGCTTTCAGGGACAGGGCGGTGATCTGTTCAGCCGACAGTTCCTCATTTTCTATCGCGCAATACAGTTTACCTTGGGGGAATACAATGTTTCCCTTGGAAATCTTCATTATGATATTGGGCAGGGTGTTAGCATCCGTATCCGTTTTAAGGAGGTAACCTGCCGCGCCGATCCGTAACGCCTCTCGGATAAAGGCAACCTCGTCGGCGCAGGTGAAAAAAATGATTTTTGTTTCCGGAATAAGGGAACGTATCTGTTCTCCTACGGCCAAACCATTCTCATGACGAAGAAAAATATCCAGAAGGACAATGTCAGGGCGGACTTGCTGGCAAAGCTCTAAAGCCGTGGCGGCATTCCAGGCCTCGCCCACAATGATAAATTCATTGCCTCCATTAATCTGGCAAGAAAGACGTACCATGTCCCTGATGCACTTGTGGTCATCAACAACCAAGAGGCGTTGAGGCATAGTAACGACCTCCTGTATGCCAGGATTACGATAAGGAAAAATACTGGAAAACCCATTAGTTGCATTATACGACAAATCTTTACTCAGAAGGTTAATCAATACTTTCATACGCTTGTTTAGGGTTTTCCCCCAATAAATTTAGGGTTTTCCTGCCTTGTGGTTTTCCTGGGAAGGACGAGAATGGGGGGTGGGAGGTGCGATCAATGTCGGAAACGATGGTTCCCCTGATACGGATCGGACTGGGCGCCGTTTTTCTCGCTGCGGGCGTGGCCAAGATCATCGAGCGGGCCGATTTCGAGAAACACCTCCCCGCTTTCGGCGTCAGGTGGCCTGCGGTTGCACGGGGGATAAGCTATGGTGTACCGGTGGCGGAATTGCTCATCGGCCTGCTGCTCATTACCGGCATATTCGTTGACGTTGCCGCCCCCGCAGCCACAGCCCTGCTTGGGGTATTCGCTATGGTGGTCG
>DYIG01000022.1:0-5882 GCA_020723725.1 Thermaerobacter marianensis
CCGATGTCGAGCCCCTTCCCCTGGCAGAAAGGTTTGATGGTGGCCCACTGCTTATTCAAGAGGTCGTTGCCATCGGTGCGAGGATAGGTCTGCAACGCTTATCACTCCCCGGTAATTACCTGCCCGTACCCGCAATGGCAGTATATGCCCGTCCCACCCAAGGGGACCTGTCACCAAATAAAGACATTTTGCATATATTTGGATTGGCAGGAAGGAAAGCTGGACAGGCCGACCTGCTAAATGTCAAAACAACAGGGGGTGAGGGGTAATGATTAACTTCGACAGCCTCATCGGTCGTCAGGTGGTGGTCCGGAACGACACCGGTACCCTTTTATATCCCTTCACTGCCGTAACTGATATAACGGTGGACGCGACTCAGACCTGGACTGAAGGAATCGCAAGCCTCCTCGGGCATTTCGGCAATACAAACTATATTGTCACGGTTGTACCGAACTACGTCATTGAACTTGTGGGGGCCAACAGTCTCCTGTAGCCGTAAGGACAGGGGCAGCCCCTTCGGGGGCTGCCTAAGATTGATGGCAAAGTGGGAGGAAGGCCGTAATCCCTGGGAACCGCCCCGGGGAGCGCGGCCTTTTCCGTCGGACTCTTCATGGACTAGTGTATGATCAACATGCTCCTGCTAATGGTGAAGTTCCCGAGCGTTATCCCCCATTTCTCCGTAAAACGCTGCATATTCTCCGCGTAAAGGTTCCTGTCCCCGATGGACCGGGCGATCTCAGCGATGGTCTTGTTTCCGTAGTGGTGCACCACCGCACGGTGCGTGACACAGGGGCTGAAACCCGCCTTTTTCACCCGGAGCCAGTAGTCCACATCCTCCCAGACGGCTATCTCGAACCGCTCGTCGAAAAGGCCGACCCGTTCGATCACCTCACGGGAGACGACAAAACAGCACCCATGGAACCCATCATCGACCCGGTCCCCTGCGATCTGGACATACCGGGTCGCAAGCCCGGCGAATCCCTCTGGCAGCTGACCATCCATCACATGGGGACCACATATGCCCCTGTGGGGCTGCTCCGTTAAAAAACCCAAAACGGCGCCGAGCCACCCAGGGGACACCACCACGTCGTTGTTAATCAGGCATACCGGGCCGTTGGACGCCAGTGCCATCCCCTGGTTCCAGGCCCTGGCGACACCCAGGTTCGTTTGATTCCGCACAACGTTGAACCGTCGCAGTTTACCCCCTGGTTCCCATCCATTGAGCCCGGCAGGGGTTTCATCCGTAGAACCGTTATCCACGACCACGAGTTCGAAGGGGGCATCGGTGAACCTTTTCAGGCTCTCCAGACATTGGGCGGTATAGCGCCACTGGTTACACACCGGCATGACAACTGTGCAGAGCAAAACGTCCACCACCCCATGCTAATGGAAAATCAAGTTCGTAAAACGCTGCGGTAAACCTCTTCGTGACGGAGAGCGGTTCTCTCCCAGGAATAGAGCTGGATGAGGGCCTCGCCTTCCCGCATAAGTGAATTGCGGAACCCGTCATCGATCAGTATGCGAACCAGCCTGTCCCGCAGGGCGTCCACAGACCCGTAGGGTATTTTTAACTTGGGCGGCAGGTCCCGGGTCCAGCCGACATCGCTGATAACCACCGGCCTGCGGGCGGCTATCCCCAAGCGGCAGGAACTTGAAGATACCCCCTCAACCCCTGTTTCAGGGAAGTAGAAGATCGCAGCATCGGAGGCATGCAGGTATTGAAACAGGGTCCCGATCGGCATGAAACCGCCTACGGTCCGGACACGATCCCCAATCCCCATTTCCGATGCTCTAGTGTTCACCGCAGCCGCATATTGTTCGGGACCGGGCACCAGGTATAAAAGATCCGGGAAGTTGGGGAGCAGACCCTTGATTGCCTGGAGGACAGTCCCATAGTCGGTGCGGCCAAGGCCCACGGAACAGAAGACGTGCCTGGCCCCGATCCCCAGCTTGCGCCTGACAGCGTCCCCGGGCGGCGCCGGTATATTGTGAATCCCCATGGGGATAACGGTAGCCCCCGGCCAGGATATCAGCCTGGCGGTCACAGGGGAATGCACTATGGCGCGCTCCACCAGATTCCGGGGGAATTCGGGGGGCACGCCGACGTCATGGAAGGTAACGACGAGTTTGGCAGCACCGGCCAGGGTCTTGAGGGCTTCCAGGAATTCGCCAGGGTAGATGAAATTCTGGTACTGAAGGTGAATGACATCCAGTCGAGCCGCCAGCACGTGATGGAGGGCGCGGTCCAGGTCTACCCCGCGCTCCTGGTGCCAGCCGGTGTAAAAGAAGCGGACGACATCGGGCCCGTCCAACGCCCCCGGCGCCGGGTTAACCGGGTGGTTGGCCAGGACGAAAACCTCATTACCCCGCCGCCGCAGTTGTGCCGCCAGGGCACGGCTGTATTCCGAGATGCCGCAAACCGTGTTCCATGTGGTGATGAGGCCGATACGCAAACCGCCCATGCGCTCCTCTCCCCCCAGGCGTGTCCGGTTCTTAACCAGCTTATTCCAAGGAGGCCACTACGGTGTCTGACCAGTTTTTGGGATATAAGTGATAAAACCGGTCAAACGGGCAAAATCCTGCAGTGCCTTCCGGGGCATCTCTCCTTTTGCGGCCAAGCCAACTACCGTGTGCGGTTTTTCCGGGTTGCCCTCAAAGCCGACCACACACGACGCGAAAGGACGCATCAATAAACGGAAGGCCTCAGGGGTAAAGCGCCAGTAGTCTGAAGGGTAGTCGTGGATGGGGAAGTCCATAACCGAGGTTATGAGCAGCAGACCACCGGGCCGCAGGACCCGGTGCATCTCCGCCAATGCCTGGAAAGGGTTCTCCACGTGCTCAAGGGTATCGGCAGACAAAACGGTGCCGACCTCCCCGTCCTGAAACGAGAGCCGGTGCACATCCTCTATCCTGTCTACGCCAGTGCCGGGGCGCATGTCACAACCGATGAATTGCTTGCTACCGAAGAACGGCCGCAGGTCGGCATAGCCCTCCTGACCGGGGACCTGATACGAGCCAATCTCAACCACGGGCTGGGGGACATCAAAAGCCGATGAAAAGGCGCTGACTAACTTCTTGATATTGTCTCTCACCGTTCTTATCCCTCCATGCAGCCAGACAACCAGGGCTCTGGCCTTCCCCGCATGCAGGAAGGGACGCCAAGCCCCAGGTATGAGAGTATTCCGGGGGCGATATCCAGTATGTCTACGCAGCCCAGGCTCAGACCCTCCTGGATGGAGGCTCCCCCAAGCGGCGGTGCTGCTATGAAAATGCCATGCTGGCTGTGATTGGCCCCGTCGGGCCCTGTGTCGTTGCCTTTGGTCCACAATGAACCCGGGCCGACGCTGCCAAGACACCGCCAGCGGAGATCTCCTATGTCCACGATGAGGTCGGGAGGGATGCCGCAACAGTCGCTGTATATCTGCTCTGGGAAAAGCGCCCTCCCTCTTATGACACTTCCCTCTGGACCTTCCAGGGAATCCAGTCGGGAAGCGATCTCCATTCTGAGACCCTCATAACAGGATGGGGGCACAAAGCCAAGTGGCTCGCGGCCTTCTAAATTGATATGGATCCGACCGCAGTAACCCCCGGTCGCCCATGCCCGGGTTTTAGCCCATTCCACCTCACCCATCCTTAGAGACCGAGACCCCTGCAGTTCCTCGCGTAACACCAGGTACCCTTCGTGACGCAGCCATTCGTTTATACGGAACCCCCCCTGCATGGCCTGTGCCCCATGGTCCGAGACGATGAGCACGAGGGACTCCCTCTCATAGGGGCGGATGAGGTCTTGGATCTCAGAGTCCAGGTATTGGTAATAATTCCGAATGGCGTCTTTGTATGGCGAGTCAGGCTGATAAAGGAGATGCCTTTCATCCATGTGATGCCAGAGGGCGTGCTGCAGGCGGTCCGTGCCGATCTCCACCATCAAAAAGAGGTCCCAGTCGACACTGGCCGCTAGATAACGCGCCACCCGGAATCGCTTTTCAGCCATTTCCGTGGCCGCTGCGACGATCCCCCCGGGTTTCATGTCTCGGAAACCATCCACATCGAAGGCGTATTCGCCCGCTATCTGTTCCACAACATCAGCCATTTCCGGTGGTTGTATCCAGCCATTGACCCCGGTTGGGGTCATGAAACAGGAGATCTGGCACCCTTTAAGCGGCCTTGCGGGGTAGCCCGGAGGGACACCGATTACTACCGAAGCCCTCCCTTCTGCCGAAAGGTAATCCCATAGCGCCTTTCCGGACAACAGGGATGAATCGGGGAAGGTTGCCCCTTCATAGGAGCGGTCGCTGCGGTTCTTGAAGCCATAACACCCGAGCGAACCGGGGTCAAGCCCGCTGACCATGCTGGCCCAGGCCGGGACCGTTATCGGCGGGTAGATGCTTTTAAGCCTGGACCACACCCCCCTTTGACGGAGACCTGTAAGGGTTGGGAGCACAGGCGACCACCTTTTGAAGACAAGTCCAGGTGGCGCGCCATCCAAGCCAATGATCATTACTCTGCGTCTGCTCTTCTCCAAGGGATTACCCTCCCTGACTTCTTCCGCAAAACCCCGGCACGGTTGCCCAGGAGCTGTATAGCCGCGTAGCGCCCTCCTGTATGACGCGACCAGGCCGCCAGGGCTTTCGCCAAAGCGCCAGCCAATTGGGGTCTGAGTCCTGCCAGGTTTTTCACTTCAACCGGATCCTGAGCCAGGTCGAATAACTCCTGCTCGCTGCCGTGGACCACCTCGCAGAGCTGACAGGTGGCACGGCTATTTTGGGGGGTAACAATGTAGTGGTGCGTTAGGGTTCGTATGCTGTGCCGGTCCTCGTAGGTAGCCTCCACAGAGTAGGCGGCAGATCGAATCGCATCCAGCCTGCCATGGATCAACGGCAGAAGGCTTTTTCCGTCCGGTTTGGCCCCCGGCCATGGCAAACCGATCATCTCCATAACCGTGGGAACTATGTCGGTGTGCTGTACCAGGGCTTTCTTACGTATGCCCCGAGCGCCGAGGCCCGGGAACAGGGCAATGAGGGGCACATGAATGGAAACATCATAGAGCCCGTGGTGATCAAAGTAGATGCCATGTTCCAAAAGGCTCTCCCCATGATCACCGGTAACTAAAATCAGCGTATCGCTGCCATAACCGTTGTTCTCCAAACAGGCCAGTATCTCCCCGACTGCGGTATCCGCTGCTGAAATTGCCCCGTCGTAACGCGCCATCACCTCGCCAAAGGTGCGCGTACCGTATAGGGCGATTGTAAGAAAAGCCTTGTACCATGGGTTTTTCGCAGTATCCAGGATCACCTGGGTGGAAATGCCTGAACCCGGGTACTCCGCTGCCCGACCAGCAAACGGACCTCCACCCGGCCCGGGGTTATACCCCATATGCGTATCCCAGAAATGAGTCATGAGGAAAAAAGGGGGACGCAAGACGTTATTGATCAGGTCCCGGGCGGCAGATGATACGGTCCTGGCATCATAGGGTTTCGGTGTAAGGTAGTGGTCGTATCCCTTGCTGAGCCAGAGCCCAAGAATATCAACCCCCGCCGTTTGGTACCCTGCTGACGAAAGAACCTCAGCCAGCAGGGTGAGCCTCTTGCCGCGTTCTGCCTCCTCCCTTGCGAGGGGACGATGCCTGGCGATACCGTGGCTCAGGGGATAGAGCCCGGAAAGGATGGTTGTCAGGGAAGGTATGGTGGCATTGGCACAGGCAAAAGCGTTCTCGAAAAGAACACCGTTGGCGGCCAGGCGGTCGAGGTATGGTGTGGTCGGCAGGGCATATCCGTAAGACGAGACATTACGGACCCGGAGGGCATCAATTATCACCAGGACGATGTTCAAGCCCCTCACCCCTCAGTCAACATAACCCAGGTCGCGCAGGCGTTTCTCGAGTT
>DYIG01000022.1:5892-14585 GCA_020723725.1 Thermaerobacter marianensis
GTTCACGCAACTGGCGCTCATGCTCTTCGTCTTCCTCACTAACGGCAGCCGACTGAACGGCAGCGGTTAACACGCCGGCAGTGTAGGCTTCCACACTCTCCATACCGGCTCTATTTGCGAGCACACGTAAACCTTCAATGATAGAAACCGGCAGACGCACCTGCAACGCAACTTCCCGCTCCTCATTCATGATATTCACCCCCATTCAAAGCAGAATACTGCCGATCTTGGTCAGCACCTCACGGTCGGAACACCGCGCTACAGAGAAGTCCTGTATTCGCCGTTGCTCCATCTGCCCCCAGGTTGCCGCAGCCAATTCACAGGCCTTTCTGAACCGTAATAAGGATTTGGCATGGCCGGTTAATCGCAAAAAATGATACCCGCGTAAATCCGGATCAGTCAGGTTGGACCAGACGAGGAGGAGGCGCCCCCTCAGATCAATCAATTCCCTGTCGGGGTGCTCGATTAAGGTTAACCGGTTAAAGCCTCTATACGGTGTGCGCCCTATCCAGCTACGGGGCTCGTATACAACCGACCAGCCGAGTTTCCAGGCCCGGTAACTCAGGTCATGGTCCCCCCAGAGGGCGGCGGGTCCAAACGCAGGGTGCACCCCCCCTAGCGCCAGAAACCGTTCCCTGTGAAAGGCGGCGCCGGTCAGGGGTGCGTACCAGGTAGGCCGGGGCGTCATCACGTGCGAGGCGTAGGGCTCACCCGGGGCCAATACCATTTGTTCAAAGAACCCATCCCGGTTGAAGATACAGAGGGACTGCCCCTCTTCCAGTCTGGCGTTTGCCCGTAGCCGCGCCGGTACTACAGCGAACACGGCATCATTGGTGAAGTGGGGAAAGAAGGGCTTCAGTGATTCGGGTCCCAGGTAGAAATTAGCACCCACGAATACGACGACGTCTGTATGTGTCGCCCTTGCCGCCACCTCCAACATACCCTGTAACCCGATAGGGGGTTCAAGAACCAGCACCCTCACACCGGGAAACACCTTTTTCAGAAATGCGACACTGCCATCGGTGCTGCCGCAGTCCACGAGTAGAACATGGCACTCCAACCCGGTGTGTAAAGCGGCTTCAATGGCTGGGCGCAGGTTCTTCTTCAAGGCTTTGAGCCCATTCCGATTAAGGATGACCAGGGTCGCAGTCAAATTCCACCGCCTCTTATCCCGAATTTCTCATCCACAAAAACTGGGAGGAAATGCCCCCATTTCTCCAGGAAACGAGCCCGGTTCAAATTCATGGCCGTTTCGTCCCCGGCAGGGGTGCCCATGACCTCACTGGCCCACTTCCGGTAGTGAGTCGATTCAGAGGTTATCCAACCGATATGGCGGCAGGAGATATCGACGACAATGTTGACGTAACCCTGGCTCAGGGATAGGAGTGACAATTCAAAATCATACATATGGTGGCAGACGTATCTAGCATCAATCCCTCCGGCCTGGTCCAAAATCTCGCGGCAACAGACAATACAAAAGCCGTCCAGCACAGCCACGGGCATGAATTCCCGCCTCAGGCGCTGACCGTAGGCCTCCGCAAGGAGCATGTTGGAAAAAGAATCGGCACGCCAGGGGTGCTCTGCCAGGCACCACCTTGAACCATGCAATCCGGCCACGCCTAACCGGGGTATACGTTCAAAGTAACTCGCAAACCGGAGGTTCCAACCCTTCTCAAAAAGGGCGACATCGTTGTGAATGAAGGCCAGCAGTTCGCCGGTCGCCGCTTCATAACCCTGGCGGAGTGAGCCCCATACACCCTGGTTCCCCTCATTGCGGATATATTCGAACCGCGGAACCCTGGGAGCCACCTCGTTGTGAATGAAATCCGGTGTCCCGTCAGTCGAAGAGTTGTCTATTACAATGAGCTCGTAATCCCCTTCGGCATTGGCCAAATTGGCATCCCAGCAGTCCCTGGTTTCCTCAAGCTGGTTCATCACCGCTATAATGACCGACAGCAGCAAAACCCTCTCCCTCCTTAAAGCCTAGTCCACTAATATTGGGGAACACTGCGGCATGTTACACAAAAAGGGAACCAGGGTCCGAACCCCAGGAGAAGGATGGGCATAGGATGTTTCGATATCGGCTGAACGTCATACGAGGGGGTTTTGTAATGCCGACTGTAGACCTGGGATGCGGCCAAAACAAACGAGGTGATATCGGCATAGACATCCATCCTTGGCCGAATGTAGACATCGTTTGCCGCCTGGGCTTTGAGCCGATACCCCTGACACACGGAAGCATCGATAAGGTTTTTGCCTTTGACTTCCTGGAACACCTACCGGCCTCTGTGTATTACAAGGAGGATGGCTCCTGGAAGGTACACCGGCCACGGATATTCCTGATGAGGGAGATATATCTGATACTAAAACCCGGGGGGCTCTTCGAAAGTTTCACCCCAAATTACCCACATGCCACCTGGGCTCAGGACCCCACCCATGAATCCCCTCCGTGGTGCAAAGAATCATGGATGTACTATTGTGGCACCTGGCCCGATCTTACCCGCTCATACGGGATCGATTTTGCCTTCAAGATAATCAGCATGCAGGAGGAAGGCGGCCATCTGCGGGTTATCGTACAAAAACCCTAAGGGTGATGGGAAATGAGCCTTTGCAGCCTGGTAAGCTGTACCCATAACCAGCTTGCCTTTACCAAGCTGTTCATCGACAGTGTCTTTAAATGCACCGACTTTCCTTTTGAACTCATTATGGTGGACAACTCTTCAACCGATGGCACCGCGGAGTACCTTTCCGGTTTACAGAACGTGAGGCTCATCCGTAACGACCGTAACTTGGGTTGTTCCGCAGGGTGGAACCAGGGCATAAAAGCAGCTCAAGGGAATTATGTAATCGTTTGCAACAATGACATTGTGGTAACGCCTGGCTGGTTAAGGGCGCTGATAACCGCTCTAGAAGAAGACGACCGCCTGGGAATGGCGGTCCCGGTCAGCAACATCCAGGTAATGCATTTTGATGCCCAATACCCGGAAGAAGCGGTGTATCTCCGGAAACGGCATAATGCAGGCCCTACCTGGGAGCTGATGGATGTCTCTTACAGCGGGTTCTACAATTTTGCGCGGGCGTTTACGCAGAAATACGGAAAACGCCGCCTCTCCCACCCCAGCTTCGAATGTGTCGCCCTCAGGCGCAGCGTAATCGATGATGTAGGGCTTTTCGACGAAGGCTTTGGCTTAGCTTTTATGGAAGACGTGGACTACGTCCAACGCATCCTTCTCAATCACCGGCATAACCTGGCGGTCAGCTGCGGGTCGGCCTATATCCATCACTTCGGAAACGTTACCACCAGCAAGGTGGGGGGCAGCGTCCTGTTTGAACAGGCCAAAAAACACTTCCACTCCAAATGGGCTGGTGTGGATAGCCAGATATATCAGGATTATATTCAGGGCCGACTCGATCAAAACGATCTGTACGCCTGGCGCAAAAAGCTTTTGCCGAAGTTCCCCTTCCTGTCCAAAGACCCCAACCAGTCTCGCAAGGAGTGATTCGGTTGAACTCGACGATCCTGATAGCCAACTGGAATGGGCGTGACCTGCTCGAACAGAACCTGGGGTCGGTAGTGGAAGCCGCCAGATTCGCACTGGGCAACCACCGGGTCGTCCTGGTGGACAACGCCAGCACCGATGACAGCGTAACGTTTGTGACTTCCCGTTACCCCGGGGTCGAGGTCCTGCCCCTCAAGGAAAACGGGGGCATTGGTGCGGCCTACAATGCGGGGGCTGGCCTCGCCCAAACCCCCGTCATCGTTTGTCTCGCCGCCGACATACGTGTGCGAAAAGACTTTCTCGACCCGATCCTGGCGCCGTTTGGCGCGGAAGATACCTTTGCCGTCGCGCCAAAACGCCTCTATCCGGAAGGCAAGGTCGAGGTGGAAGAACTCCTCTGTTTCTTCAATCAGTCCGGCTTCTTTGAACAAATACAGCCCGGAATGGGCCAGCCCGACACGGGGCGGGTTACCTCGGTCCGACCGACATGGTACGCCCCTCTGGCCGCTGCGGCCTTCCGCCTTGACACCTTTGTTAACCTTGGCGGCTTTGACCCAATCTTCAGCCCGGCGGCATTCTGGGGGGAACACGACCTATCCTACAGGGCATGGAAGCGGGGTTTTAGCGTCCTTTATCAACCAGCAAGCATGGTTACCCATACCTTCGGGGACCAACTCAGGAGGCGCTTCACCACCCGGGAACTGGACCTGATGAACCGCGTTGGCCGTCTGATCCTGATGTCCGCCAACCTGACCGATCTAGACCTGCTTAAATTCTATGTTGACAGAGTGGCGGAGTTGGTCGCGATATCACCAGAATGGCAGGAGGCATTTTCCCTATTTCTCGCGCACAAAGACCGCATCGAAAACCGTCGGCTGCAAGACCTCCAGGCCCTGAAGCGCTCGGACCGGGATGTTCTCGCGATAATCGGCGGGATTCATGCACTGGTCTGAATTAAGTTCCGGTAATAAGCCAGGTGACGGGACCCGATGTTCTGCCAGTTGCACTCCATAATGCAGCGGTCAATGTTGCGGATTAACGCCTGCTCTCTGCCATCGTCCTCCAGTATGGCACGCACGGCCGCAACGATATGTGATGGTGATGGGTCCGGTATCCGCAGAACCTCTTCCCCCAGGTCGGAAAAATAGCTCGTATTAGTCACTACAATGGGCCGCCGTGCCGCCAGCATCAAACGGACGGCCGCCGATGCCTGAACACCGGCTATTTCGCTATACGGGAGTACGTTTACATCCATGGCATGAAGACGCCTGACAAGTTCGTCCTCGGGCAGGTACTCCGGCACTAATCGGGCGCCTTCCCAAAGGCCATGGGTTTCAAAAAAACGGTTAAACTCATTAAAAGCCCTTCTTGAACCGTCATTATGTGCCACTGTTGCAAAGAGAAAGAGGTGTAAATTGGGATAAACCTGCCTTAATTCGCACGCTGCTAACCCGAGTGGCTCAAGCCCTTTGTGCCGGTGGATAAACCCAAAATAGCCTATAGCAGGCTGCCCCCTCGCCAGGCCCAAGGCATTACGTATCTGCTCCCGTTCCGGCAACGTAACGATGGGCACGCCGATGGGTATTACATGAATCCGGGAAGGGTCCACCCCCTCCTGCAGAAGCCCCTGCCTTATGGCCGGCGAGGTGGCAATCAGATAGGGGATCTTCCCCTGAAGGTGGCGATTGGCGTAGACCGCCCCAGGGGTATAGGAGTGCACCGTCACCACACTGGGAACGCCTGCCCTGGCCAACCTCCTAACAGTTTCTGCCATGGCTCCCGCATCTATCAGACTATACTCGTATTGGAAATGCACCACCTTGAGGTTGGCGACGGCCGCCTCCGACACCAGGTCGTGTATCGGCATGTTCAGAACCTGGACCTCCTGACCCAAGCCTGAAAGGGAATGGCAGAGGTTCCTGGTGTATTCGGCAACACCACATGGTGTGCCCCAGGAAGGGACATAGAATCCTAGTCTCAACGCTTCCATTACACCCCTTTCAGCCTCGACCGAAGAGCCGCTGCATCACGACCCTGGCACTATTCTCCCAGGTCAAACGATGTATCAGGTCCTCGCGCCCGCGCCTCGCCTTGGCCCTGGCCTCTTCCCGATGTTCGAAAACATAACGGAGGAGCCGCCGGGTATCTTCCAGGCTTGGCACTGCCCAGTTGGAACCTCCGTAAATGTAGTCGTTGGGGATGCCGAACATCGGCACTGGCTCGAGCCCTTTGATGGGTATCGGATAGCAGTTATCGTCACTCAGAAAATCGAGGTGACCGGACCAGGCGGTGGTGATAACAGGTATCCCCATGGCCAAGGCCTCCAGCGCCGGGTGGTTCCACCCCTCCCCCCTTGTGGGAAGCACGTAGCAATCCGCCGCGGCATACAGGGAAGGTATCTGCTCAGGCCTTATCACCCGGCTGAGTACAATTACGTGTGGCGGTTCGGGGTTGCCCACCTCACTGATAAGCTGTTTAATGGCATTCTTGAACACAGAACCTGTGGGGTCGTAGTTTGAATTGTCATAGGTCTTCAGAAGGAGCGAAACATCCTCCCGGCCCGAGAATTCATGGAAATAGGCTCTTAACAGAATGTCGTGACCTTTGCGAGGAATCCACTCAAAATTGGACAGAAACACAAACCCCCTGCGCCCAGGGATGGGTATTGGGGCGGTGTTGGGGTTAAACCGTTGCGGATAAGTCCCCAGTGGAACCACGTGGAGTTTGTGTGTCTCCACACCGCTGTTGGCAAAGGTATGATAGTTGAAGCGCGTCGGCACCCAGACCTCGTCCATGGCGTTGCATAGTCGCACCCAAAGGTCGGGGATGCGGTCGGTTTCCAGCATGGTCCAACCTATGGACCGCCGGTGCGGGTGTTTCTGGAAGGTGTTGGCTACCGTAATGTATAGGAGGTCGCCCCCTGGATCCGGGCGCTTCAGCATTTCTGCCAGGTGCTTCTTCTCCTCAGGAGACAGGTCAATCTGAGCCGCCCCCCAGGGGGTGGGTTTAACTGACACCATTACCCCAAGCCGCTCGAGTTCCATGGCAATGCTCCGCGTGTGATAGGCGTACCCCGAGGCGTCGAACAGGGGTCCGATGATTGTAACCTTCATGGGCGATTCAACTCCCGGGTTTCCTGAAGAGTTCGTGTCCTTGAGCGGCAAGCATGGCGGCTTTCCGTTCGATATGGTCCTTGATCACCGGGGGGTGCTCCCGAGTAAAGAGGGTCAAGGGACGGTCCTCCAGGATGTGCTCCGGGTCCACCCCTTCATAGAGGTCCGCCTGGCCCTCATAAGCGGCATAGAGCTTCCACTTGCGCAGGATTTCAGCCTTCGGTTTCGTATAGCCGTAGTGCACGTAGTGCAACCCGGAATCGATGATGTTGGGCCCTATCCCAACCAGCCTTTCGTGGACTCGCCCTTCAAAATGAACCCCTGGCCTCTTGCGGACCAGGAAGGTCCGGTAATAAAGGCCATCCCGGTCGGACTGGTTTTGCATGTACCAGTAGCTCTTCATCAGGCGGTGGATTTCTACCGTCAACTCGGCAGGGGCGTGTGAATTGTCACGCGAAGACCTTCTCGCGGACGACCAGAGATAACAACCGATCGAATCAACTGCCTTACCAGCGTACGTTTCACGCCAAAATCCAGGGAGTCAAGGTCTCGGACTATCTCGAGCGCCAGGCACCTCAGTTCGGCAACCGTGTGGCGGCTCCCGGTTCGGCTTGTCAACGTCGTTTCAATCTCCCTTTTGCGGCAGAGCAGCCGCTCCTCCCGGCGTGAGAGGTCGTCCAGTTTCGTGCGAACCGTATCGGCAAGCTCCCTCCTGCCTTCAGCCAGGAGGGTTAACAGGCTCTCCCTGCCTCGCGCCACCTGAGCCAAGCCGTTCTCGATTTGAGCGAGAGCGCTTCGAAGTGAGTCTGTGTCGGAGTCATTTTGGACGATGGCCTTCACCAGAGCCTCGGGGTTCTCCAACCAGACGCTTACCGTGTCCCAAACCGCCTGTTCCACCCTTTCGGCGTTGATGAACTTAAACGGCCGACAACCGATATGCTTTACACCCTGGATGTTCCTGAAGCAGGTATAACCTCGCACCTGGTGGCCAAAGAACTTCTGTTTCCTCCCACCCATAGGGGCACCGCAATCCCCGCACCGGATGAGCCCGGAGAGCAAGTAGGTGGCCCGTTTCTGTCCGACCCATAGCCTTCGCGCCCGGTTGAGCCGCTCCTGGGCGCGGTCCCAGGTCGCCTGGTCTATGATCGCAGGCACGGTGATCGAGATCCATTCCCCTTTGTCCCGAGGTTTGGGTCGCCACTTCTCGCCCCGCTGGACGGCCACCCTCACTCCACGGCAATCGCGCTTGCCATAGTACCAGGTGCCGACATAAGCGTGCTGGCGGAGCATCTGGCGGATAACCGTCCTGGACCAGGCGCAGCGCCCGGTGCGGGTCGGCACACCACGCTCGTTGAGGATCCTGGCGATTCCGTTTATGCCAAAATCCCCTGCCACGAAGCGGTGGAAGATCTCCCGCACGATCTCAGCTTGGGCATTGTCGATCTCTATCCGGCCTGACTGCGGCTCAAATCGATAACCATAGGTATTGAAGACATCGGGGACCAAACCACGGCTGGCCTTTTGCCGCTTTCCACGCATGGTCCGGTCGCGGATCTTCTCCTTCTCGTACTCCGCGATGGCACCCTGGAGGCTGTAGAACAGCCTGCCCTCCGGGGTGTCCTGATAGTTCGAGTCGAGGAACTCGACCGTGACGCCCGCCTTCTTAAACTCCTCGGCAAGGATCAGTTGATGCGCCAGCTTCCGGGAGAGCCGGTCCACGTGACGAACCAGGACCAGGTCCACCTGTCCGGCCCTTACGTCCTCCCGGAGTGCGGTCAGGCCGGGCCGCTCCAGGATTTCGCCGCTCACGCCCTCATCGGCGTAGACGGCAATGCAGGCCGCTCCGGCTTCCCGGGCCCTGGCCTCGCAGGCCGCTCGCTGCTCCTCAAGGCTGTAGCCGTGCATGGCCTGGTCTTCGGTGCTTACCCGAATGTAGATTGCCGTCCGCGTGGCACAGTACCCCCTTCTGATTCCAGGGGTATGAACAGGGACACGCCGTTTGACCTATTTGACCTGAGAGATAGTGGCCTCATTTAAAACCTAATCTGATTTTCTGATTTTCTGATTTTCTGATTTTCTG
>DYIG01000023.1:0-5742 GCA_020723725.1 Thermaerobacter marianensis
TGAATCCTGTCAAAGGTGCGGCCGCAGTCAGCCCCGGTCCCATGTGTAACCCGACGCATGACCATCACCTGCGCTGCAACACCAGTATACAGTCATGCTCCAGCATCTTGCTGTAGGAGTTGCGCTTGGTGAGGAGGGACCTGTTCTTTATCTCATCAGGGAAAGCCGCCAGGGCGCTGAACCCCCTCCCAACGGCGAGTTGCAAGAGAATGGCGTGCGTCGGCACGCGGAGTCCCCGGATGAAACTGTCGCTGATCTTTATAACGAGGTGCCCGCCCTGGCGAACCACGCGGGCCATCTCGTTTAAAAAGGACGCCATATCCTCGAAGTACCTCGCCGCGACCCTGCTCATCCGCTTGTGGCCCCTTTCGAACAGCAGCCAGGTCATCATGTCGGCCTGCGGGATCCCTGTGGCGTGCCACTCCTCGAATTCCGGTTTGTGAAAACGCTCTGTCGCAACCACCTGCCGGTCAAGCGAGAGATAGGAATCCCTTCCCTCCAGGAAACCGAGCCAGTACATCTCAAGCTTAAGCGTCTCCAAGTAGCGTATTGAACCGAGGTAGGGCGGGTTGGTCACAACCAGGTCCACCGCCGCCGAAGGGATCTCGTTCGGAAGCCTGCGGGCATCCCCTAGAAGGGCCATGGAACGGGCAGAGGGGGCCCTCCTGGCCTGATACCCCTCAAGTGCCCGCAGCCTGCGGGTGGTGTCCTCCCTGAACTGCTCAAGGACACGGATCTGGCGCTTTCCAGCGGCGTCAAGGACGCGCAGCCGCTTGGAATAGCCGGGGAACACGTGCCGCGGGTCGGCGTTAGAGACGTCCCGCAGCACCGCCGAAAAACAGGCACGGAAGAACCCCCGCTCCGGCCCTTCGGGCAGCTTGTTGATGGCACGTAGAAGGCGGGCCAGATCATGGACCACTTCCCTCCTGAACCAATGGTCCATGTTCAGGCAGAAGGGTATGTCCTTATCCAGGTCCCTGCCGTCATCGCCTTCGGCTGTGGCGCAAACCTCCACCAGGCGCCGTTTCAGGGCTTCTGCCGGGAAAACAGTGGTCTTGGCGTTGGCGACAAGGGCGGAAAGGGGGTTCAAATCGGTTCCCCAACAGTCACACCCCGCCAGGGTCGCCTCCACCAGCGTGGTCCCGGAACCGCAGAACGGGTCTAGGCACACCCCGCCCGGTCTGGTGAATTCGCGCAGGGCGAACCGGGGTATGGCCGGGATCAACTTCCCGAAGTAACGGTGGAAGGAGTGGATCCTCTCGCGCGGCTCGGCCTTGGCCCTTTCCAGGGCCTCAATGAAGTAGCTGTTACCCTGGGGGGGAATAGATTCCTGAGCGGCCTCCGCCAAACCCTCTATGTTACGTAACAATATTGAATGCATAAGGTCTTTTTTCTCGATCAAGTGATGGTTATCCTTTAAGTTAACCATGCCGGGGGGAGAGGACGACTATTCTCATTCATCCCATTAACGAACGGGTATTCGTCTTCCGGCGTCAGGCGCTGGGCTTCTGGGTCTCGGCGACCCTGGTCCTGACGCGGGAGTTCAATGTCCTGGTGGACACGCTCCTGGGGGGCGATGATATGGCCACGGTCAAGAACCTCTTGACAGAACGCGGCGAAGACCGGCCGTTGATCGTGGTCAACACCCATTCCCATTGGGACCACGTGTGGGGGAACATGGCCTTCCCCGGGACGCTCATTCTGGCCCACCGCCTCTGCCGGGAGACAATGGAACGCGACGCCGCTGCCGAGTTGGCGCGTTATCACCCCCAAATTGAGGGGCTGAGCCCAGTTGAGATCGTTTATCCGAACATCCTCCTCAGCGGGACAACAGTATTGAGCAGCGACATAACCGTCGAAATACATCACACCCCGGGACACACCCCCGATTCCATGGCCGTTTTCCTCCCGGAAGAAAACCTGCTCATCGCCGGGGATACGGTCGAATACCCGTTCCCCATGGCGGAATGGGCAGGCCACATAGCTGACTATCAAGCCCAACTGGAACACCTGTCCGGCTGGCGGGTGCGCAGGGTCATCCCCGGGCACGGCCCGGCCTCAGCGGGACCTGAACTGCTACGAGCCAACGTCAATTATCTGCTGCGCCTCAGGGAACAGGCCGCAGAGGCCGCACGGCGCGGCCTGCCGCTCGAAGAAGCGAATGACGAGATCCCCTTGAGAAGCTGTCTGGAAGATTGGATCGACCTAGATGGTTGGGGTTACGAGGACCTGCACCTGGAAAATGTGAAACATGCCTTAAACGAAGCCTGGAACATGGGGTTGAATTTATAGCACGCCCGCATCGCCTTCGGCCAGCGCCCTCAACCGTTCGAACTCATCGAGACAACCTGTGTCTGCGCACAGGGCCCCCAGCAGGCCGAATTCCAGCCGTTCTCTGTGAGCCGCCATCAGCATCCGAGCCCACTCAGCTGAAGACTCGTCTTTCCAGTGTTTGGCGGCGTTGATGCGGTCGCAAATGATGTCCTCAAGCGAGAGCAAGGAGACCTCCAGCCCATCGACTTCGACAGTCACCAGCCGTTCCATCTCCCCGGCATCGAGCCGACCGGGGAATTCAACTACGAAGGCCCCCTCCGGATGGAGGAAAACCCTCCCCTCCCGCCTGAATCCGAGCCGGAACAGGGTGGGCTCAACCTGGGAGATCGGGTCGGACAGCGCATAGTCGATGTCGTGGGTCATATACAGGCCGCGGCTATAGGCTTCCACAACGGCCCCGCCGACCACATAGACCTTGTATCCCGCTTGCTTAAGCGCCTGCTGGACGATCGCCGCTGCCAGCAACATCTTCTTCAGGTGGTCCTTCTCCAGCGCCAGCGCAGACAACCGCCCGCGGAGGGCGTCTAAAGGCAGATCCTCACCCTGCGCTTCCCCATCCACCGGTATTCCCCCAACGCTTCGGCTTTTTTCACCGCCTCGCAAACAACAGCGGAAAGGGCGCGGATCTCGTCCTCGGACCGCCGACGCGACCGCGGCGCCCGCCGGATGGACGGCCACGCCTTGCGGAACTGAAATGGGTATGCCTGGTCAAATTCCTCGAACGTGTACCGCATAACCGTTGCCCTCCCATCACAGGATTTCGGCATATTTGGACTGCTTCCTTCTGATCTGGCGACATAACCAGTTTTGGGTTAGTCTTTAAAGCAGAGGTAATCCGACGGAGAGGGTCTGTGATGGATATCTCTAATAATCCGGGGAAACAAAGACCTCTAAGCGCGGTCCTGGAAGGGCTAAGTGAGCGGTTTTTTGTAGGACGGGAGAAAGAATGTCGCCTGTTGGCCGAATACCTTGCAGGCAAGGCAGGGGGCTATCCAATCATCAACATCTACGGCCCTGGCGGCGTTGGCAAGAGCACCCTTTTGGATGCTTTCCATCGGCTGGCCGAACCATTTAATACCCTTTACATATATCTTGACTTCCTCGACCTGCCCAAATCGCCACACAGTCTGGTAAAGGAATTGGCTGCCTTACTAGGCCTGTCCGGTTCCAATCCGCCCCTTTTGGAAGACTGCTTGCGGTTCCTGCACGAAGAGACTACCCACCGTCCGGTTATACTGGCCTTAGATTCCTATGAAGAAACAGGTTCATTGGACAAGTGGCTTCGTGGAACCTTCATACCCCGGCTTCCCGACAAATGCCTGATTATCATTGCCGGTCGCTTCCCTTTAATTAACCTGTGGCGTGAGTCACCTGCCTGGAGGCAGATCATAAAACCTTTACCGCTCGCGCCCTTCGATGTGGATCTCACCCGGCAATATCTGGCCTTGCACGGATTAACAGATGACAGGGCGGTGCGTGCCGCCTGGGAGTCGACACGCGGCCACCCCTTGACACTCTCGTTGGTAACAGCACTGGTTGAGCAAGATGGCCCCGAAGTTTTGACTGTAGCACCCAGCAAACCTGAGGTAATCATTGAATTGACAAAACGCTGGCTGCGCGAGGTGCCTGACAACAGGCTGCGTGAACTGTTGGAGGCGGCTGCCACGGTACGCCGCTTTGACCAGGAACTCCTTGCCCATATGACGGGCACCACCGTGACACCTGCGGAAATGGACCAACTGAGAGGGCTGTCCTTCGTCCGCTCCGGACATGCGGGATGGATGCTGCATAGCATGGTTCGCAACGCCCTGCTCCAGGAATTCAGCTGGCGTGCCCCTGCCCGTCTCGCCGACATGCGGCAAAAAGCATTGACCTATTACGCCCGGCTCCTGACAGCGCCCAGATGCCCCTTGGATTGGGGGTTGTTCCTGGAGGAGTTCTTCTTCCTGCTGGGAGACGCCCTGATTGGCGCAACCTTCTTCCATTCAGAAGGGGAGGAAAGCAGCACCTGGTTGTACGTGGTGCCCGCAGTATCGCAAGACCTGCCGAAACTGCAAATGTACTTCCAGAAGTGCCGTCACCGCGCTGAGACTGAAGGCCCTGCCGCCTTTGAAATGTTTGATCCCCAAACAGGAACCCGCTTCACCTATCCCTATCTTTGGGTGGATTTTGTCCGAGCGCCCTTCGACTTCACCGCCCTCATGGATCTGGCGCCCGGCGTGGTGCGGATGGCCAGGGATGCCCTCGGACGCTTACGCGGGGTATCCGTGGTGATACCGGTGAACGCCGCCACCCTGCCGTACCTGGAATCCCAGCCAGTCACCCGGAACTATTTCGGTGGCCTATCGCCAGCAGAGAAAGCCGAGTACACCGTACCGCCAAATAAGACCGCCGCCTGGTTCATCCGCCACCTCCACACCTGTGATCTAAATGATGCGACCGCCCGCAGCGCCCTCTTCCGCGATATATTCCAGCTGGCTTTCCGCAACGGACGCCTCCTCACATCCTCCCCTGCACCCTTCTTTCAGGACTTGCTGCGGCGCTGCGGCTTCACCGAAGTGCCTGGCGCCACACATTACGACTTCGGCACCGACTGCCCCAGCCCGACGTATTGCCTGGACGTGCGGGGGCACAAATTGACCCACCTGCTAATGTCACTGATCCACGGTAGGGTTGCCCCTAAAGAAACAGAAGCCAATGCCTTGGTCAGCACCCTGGCACAACGTCTCTCTACCTGGGCCAACTTGAAAAACGCCCCGTTTCAGCTGGAAGACTTGCCCCCGGGGGAAGTGCTGCTCCACTCCCTGACCACTCGTGAAAAGGAAGTGGCTCTGGCAGTCCTGGACGGCCTATCCAACCTTGAGATCGCCCTCCGCCTGGGGATCAAGCCGTTAACGGCAAAAAAACACCTGACGCGCATCTTTGAAAAAATGAATGTCAATAGCCGTACCCAGTTAATCAGAAAACTCCTATCTGATACCACCTCGATTGTTGTAGACAGGCAGGCCAACCATTAAACTGTAAGCTATGGCAATATCACTGATGAAGGCAATGGTCATGACTGGGACGGGCGGACCGGAGGTCCTAACCCTGCAGGAACTCCCTGTCCCTGAGATCAAAAGAGACACCGAGATGCTGGTTCGGGTCAGGGCCGCAGGGGTCAACCCGGTGGACACCAAACTCCGCAAGCGCGGGACGCTCTACCCCGAAAAGTCGCCCACCATCCTGGGCTGCGACGGCGCGGGCGTGGTGGAGGCCGTCGGGCCGAAGGTAACCCGGTTCCGTCCCGGCAGCATGGTTTATTACTGTTACGGCGGCATCGGCGGCCCCCAAGGGAACTATGCGCAATACGTCGTGATAGATGAGGCCCATGCGGCACGCAAACCGGGACGCCTTACCTTCACCGAA
>DYIG01000023.1:5752-14490 GCA_020723725.1 Thermaerobacter marianensis
GCCGCGGTGCCGCTTGTCCTCATAACTGCCTGGGAATCGCTACACCACAGAGCAAGGATCAAGCGCGGTGACACCGTCCTCATCCATGGTGGAGCGGGGGGAGTCGGGCACGTTGCCATTCAACTCGCGGTTCAGGCCGGGGCACGCGTGGCCACAACCGTGAGCAGCGAGGAAAAAGCGGCTTTTGTGCGCCAGCACGGCGCGGAGCTGGCCATCCGCTACGACCAGGAAGACTGGGTCCAGGCGGCCCAGGAATGGACCGGTGGGCGCGGCGTGGACATCGTCCTGGATACCGTGGGGGGCGACGTCCTGCAGGCGTCCTTCCCCGCCGTACGTTACGGCGGCGACCTCGTCACCATCCTCCAGCCCCAACCGGACACGGACTGGAGCGTGGCCCGGCAACGCAACCTGAGGCTCAGCCTGGAATGGATGCTGGCCCCTATGCGTTACGGAATCAAGGACGCTCTCCAGGAACAGACCACGATCCTGCAGAAGTGCGCCAGCCTGTTGGATGGGGGACGCCTCGGGGCCTATGTCGCCAGGACCTTCCCCCTGGAGGAGGCCGCCCAGGCCCATGCCTTGCTGGAGGCCGGTTCGATGACGGGGAAAATCGTCCTCACGATTTCGTGACCATCCCTTTTCCTATCCCTGCAACAGGTCGCGCAGGGACGCCCTGAACCAATGGCCAGATCCACGTCTTGAAAAGGTCCGTCACCTGCAAATGAGCCAAAGACATAGGCGAATACCAACGATTTTTCCCGTTCCAGAATGTCTCTGGCCACGGAAAGAAGGCTACCTTTCTCAGAAGGGGTCAGGGTTTTCGGCGGAACAGCAGGTATGAGTAGGCCATGCTGAAAACGACGGTCACTCCCAGGGCTGCCATGAGGATTATAAACCCGGCCACTGGACCGGCCAGAGCGCCCGCCATACCTACCAGCCCTGCGGCCACCCATACCTTAGCTGCAACCCGGTGAGTCCGCACCCAGACCTCCTCACTGGCCAGGGTCCACGGGGTCCTTATGCCCACAAAGTAGTTGTGGCGCAACTGACCCATGACGTTGCCCAGCATTATAAACAAGAGTGAAATCCCAACCTGCATCAAGAACGGGACATTCACCGGCCGGCCCAGTGCTGCCGCGAGGACTATGGCGTGTATCGCCACAAAGAAAGTGGCCAGTGCCAGACGGATCAAGCGGTACGGCCCGCTGAATTTGACGTAGTTTTCCCGCCGGGGGTCAATCAGGGGGGCTAAAACCATGAGAAAATATATCCCGAAGGCCATTATGGGCATGGCAAAGGCGCCCCAAAACCGTGAACTGTACCCATCGACCTCACCCCGAATGTTCCAATGCGACGGAACCCTATCCGGCAGGGACGGGTAAAGGTAGCTACCTGCGAGCAAACTGGCCCCTATGAGAAGGAAAATCAACCAGTCCCGTCTGATTTCCCTTATTACACTGTAGCTTTCCAGGTTATCGATCCTTGCCATTCTTTAAACCCCCTTTTTCCTCGCCGACATGGAGAAAAGAAAGGAACCACCCCGTGGCGTCCTGAAAAACAGTCACGTTAAGGGAATAGATGATATTCTGCCCCTGGCGCTCATCGCTTACCATCCCCGCCTGTTTCAAAAGGGATAGGTGATGCGACACGCTGGGTTTGGCCATATCAAAATGCCCGGCGATCTCCCCGGCCGTCATATCCCTTTCACGCAACAGGTCAAGGATCTTCCGTCGCGTTGGGTCCGCAAGCGCCTTGAATACATCATTCAGAGACAGGAGTCTTCCCCCAAACCATATTTAGATATTTATCTAATAATTTAAATATATAGTATGCAATTTGAAGGGATCTAATCAATAGAAAAAAAGGCGCCCATCTTTGGACGCCGGATGTAATCTGCATTGCAACCTTCTGCGGGTCTTTAGACCCCAAAGGCCAGGATCGCACCGAATATGGCACCGGTGATAGACAGAGAAACCAATGAGGTCAGAACGAATGCCTTTATCAGTGCGGGGTCCTTCCCAATCCTAACGGTCGTTTCGGGTTTTTCTTCCGCGTAGGAAACTAATCATATTGAAGCCCCTCGATTTAACAGTTCATTAAGAATTTATTGCTCTTATATAAGCAGGGTCACAGAAGCAGGGTCGCAGCCAAATGGGAGAAATAAAGGAGCTGGCATCGATGGTACCCATTGCCTCAGAAAACCTAAGCAAGAATTTCAAACAGAGTGTGTACCTGCACGTTCACTCTCACTCGCTGGAGATTGAAGAGCATCAACCCAATGGTGAAGTACGGTTTACCCACCTCCCTCTGACCACCATCGTTTCCATTTCCTTAAAACAAGGGGTCCTGGTGATCAAAACCAA
Source organism: Thermaerobacter marianensis (assembly GCA_020723725.1). GTDB lineage: Bacteria > Bacillota > Sulfobacillia > DYIH01 > DYIG01 > DYIG01. The sequence continues at coordinate 8,116 of DYIG01000023.1, forward strand.
GAGCCAGAGAATGTTTGAAATCCCGGGACTGAACACCGGCTTTATTTACAGATTCCTGAAGCTAATTAAAAATCTGGGAGATTTCTCAGAATGCCCGCCTGATGAGGGAAACGAGATTTGTTTGTGCGCGGCCTGCCGTTTGTCCTGAACATTGAGTAACCCGCAATGAAACCGTACCATCCTACCACGAAAATGTTACTAAGAATCAAGCGATAATTATCCCGACTGCTCCTGTAAATGCAGCGCCCCAAGCCATTCAGTAAACGAGGTGAGATCATGCTGCAGGAAGGCACAGAGGCTCCGGATTTCACCCTTCAGGCTGTATCGGCCGGTGAGGGCTCGCCGGTGAATATCAGGCTATCGGCTTTCCGGGGGGAGAAAAACGTCGTCCTTATCTTCTATCCCAAGGACAACACCCCGGGGTGAAACCGCCAGCTCAGCGCCGCGCGGGACGCGGCGGAGGAATACGGCGACCGCGGGACGGTTGTTATCGCCGTGAACCCCGGGTCGCTGGCTTCGCACAAGAAGTGGGCGACCGGGATGTGTTTCAATTTCCCCGTCGCCAGCGATCCGGATAGGGCGGTCTGCCGCGCGTACGGGGTCCTCAAGGAGAATGGCACGAGTGTGATGCGGACCGTTTACATTGTGGATAGGACAGGGGTGATTCGTTTCGCCAGGGAAGGGTTGCCTTCCACGGAGGAGATCCTGCAGATTATCGATAGCCTGTGAACTAATCGTTATCATCCGAGACGGAGGCCTGCTCGCGGATAACGCGCCGGAGGGGTTTGCCGACCAGGGTTTTCGGAATGGCGTCGACGAACTCGACCTTGCGGGGAACCTTGTAGGGAGGGAGGTGCTGGCGGCAGAAGCCGGTAATCTCTGCCCGTGACGCATCCTCACCGTCTTTGAGGACCACATAGGCCACCAGCACCTCTCCCCGTACCGGGTGCGAGACACCGGCGACGGCAACTTCCTTAACTTTGGGGTGCAAATACAGGAAATCCTCTATCTCGCGCGGATAAACGTTGTAACCGCCAACGATGACCAGGTCCTTCTTACGATCGACTATAAAGAAATAGCCCTCATCATCCACCCTGGCGATGTCACCGGTGTGCAGCCAGCCGCCCCGCAGCACCGCCTTGGTTTCCTCGGGCCGGTTCCAGTACCCGGACATTACCTGGGGGCCCCGTATGCATAGCTCGCCCTCCTCACCGGGAGCTAGTTCGCGGTCCGGGTTTTCCAAATCAACAATGCGGGCATCGGTTCCGGGGAACGGCACCCCTATGCTGCCTGTCTTATGTTGCCCCCACAAGGGGTTGGCATGGGTGATGGGTGAGGCCTCCGAGAGGCCATACCCCTCGACGATCCTCCCACCGGCAAGGCCCTCAAACCGCTTCTTCACCTCCGGCGGGAGTGGCGCCGCCCCTGAGAAATAGAGGCGGATGGAAGACAGGTCGTACTGGTCGAAACCCTTCACATGGCTCAGGGCCACATACATGGCAGGCACGGCGGGAAAGAAGGTCACCTTGTTCCGGCTCAGCCCCTCCAGGACATCCCGGGGGTTGAACTGGGGGAAGAGAACCAGGGTCGCTCCGATGCTGACCGGGATGTTAAGCCCCACCGTAAGACCGTAGACGTGAAAGAAAGGCAGGGCACAGCCGAAGACCTCCCCCCCTTCCTTGAGGCTCGTCAGCCAGGCCCGCCCCTGAAGGGCATTGGCCACCAGATTTCTATGGGTCAGCATGGCGCCCTTGGGAGCGCCCGTGGTGCCTCCCGTGTACTGAAGGACAGCGAGGTCCAGCGGGCTGCAGGCGGGCTTGCTCAGGGGCTTCGCCTTACGCAGAAGGGAGCCCAGCCTCGCAACCGGGCGCCCCCCAACCACACCCTGGCGGGGAAAGGCATGGCCCTCTTTTTTCTCCTTGAACAGGGTAAACAGCAGCCTCAACTTGGCAGGGAAGTACTCCTGTATGCGGGTAACGATGACCTTCTCCAGCGGCAGGGAGTCCCTCAAGACGTCGGCGATATTGGGGAAGAGTTTGGTCAAGGTGAGCGCCGCACGCGCCCCGGAGTCTTTAAGAATGAAGGCCAGTTCCTCACCCTGATAAAGCGGGTTGACCGGAACGGCCACCGCACCGGCCTTCAAGATGCCATAGAGGCCTATGATGAACTGGGGGCAGTTCGGCAGGTGCAGGGCCACGCGGTCCCCCGGCCTGATCCCCATGCCCGCAAGGGCACCAGCAAAACGGCCGGCCAATTCATCCAGCGAACGGTAATCCAGCCCCCCACCCATAAACAGGGTGGCGATCCGGGCAGGCATATGCCGGGCCGTCTCAGATAGTATGTCCGGAAGGGTCAGGGGTGGTATGTCCAGATCCGCCGGGACACCTTTTTCATAGTGTTCCAGCCATACCGGTCTCATATCGCTCACCATGTTTATAGTACTCCTTACCTTTGGATGTAGAAACGTTAACCTGGGATTCATGGAATCTTAACATTTCGGGCCCCCGGTTTTTTTATCATAACGGTTGGAAAACACTAGACCGGGGGTGTGGCTGATGAGTGGCATGGGCAAGTGGAAAATCGTTTTTGCGGCCGGAGTTGCGGCAATAACCTTGCTGGCGGCGGGCTGCGGCCAGGGTGGGACAGCTTCAGACAGCAAACTGTCAGGGGAGGTCCTCATCGACGGTTCCAGCACGGTATTCCCGATTACGGAAGCCGTGGCAGAGGAATTCCAGAAAAACAACCCGCGCGTCCGGGTCACCGTCGGTGTATCGGGTACGGGGGGCGGCTTCAAGAAATTCTCCCGCGGGGAAATCGATATCGCCGATGCTTCCCGTCCCATCAAGGACAAGGAGAAAGCGGCGGCTCAGGAGAATAACATAGAGTATATAGAATTGCCTGTGGCCTATGACGGGATCTCGGTGCTTGTAAACCCGTCCAATGACTGGGTTGACCACCTTACCATAGATGAACTCAAGAAGATCTGGGAACCAGGCAGCAAGGTTAAACGCTGGAGCGACGTCCGGCCCAACTGGCCGGATACCGAGATCAAACTCTTCGGCCCCGGCGCTGATTCCGGGACGTTCGACTACTTCACCGAAGAGGTTGTCGGGAAGGCGCAAGCCAGCCGTTCCGACTACTCTGCCAGTGAGGATGACAACGTCTTGGTGCAGGGGATATCAGGTGAGAAGGGCGCCCTGGGTTACATGGGGTACTCCTACTACGTTGAGAACAAGGACAAGTTGAAGGTCGTCCCGAGTGACGGCGGCAAGGGACCGGTCACCCCTTCGAATGATACAATTGAAAATGGCAAGTATTCGCCATTGTCCCGGCCCCTGTTTATCTATGTCCGGACAGATTCCCTTAAAAAGCCGGAGATACGGGAATTCGTAAAGTTCTATCTGACCAAAGGGCCGCGGCTGGCTGAGGAAGTAGGCTATATCCCGCTTCCACAAGAGCGGTACTCGGAAGATCTGAAAAAGGTCGAGGCGGTGAAGTAACGGACTGCCATGGAAAAACATGAGACCACCCGAGTGAGCAAGGCCCTTGTGAAGGGCGTTCCGCTGGACGGAAAAGGTAATGGCGTTCATCATGAATCGCCACCCCTTGGCAACACAAAACCCCGGCCCGCCGAAGCGCCGGTTCGGGGTTTGCTTTTCCTTTCCGCGCTCGTCTCGGTTATGACCACCATCGGCATTGTCCTCGTTCTCGCAACTGAGGCGGTCTCCTTCTTCAAAACGGTATCTGTGTTCGACTTTCTCACAGGCACAAAATGGACACCCCTTTTTGAACCCAAGAGTTTCGGCATCATGCCCCTGCTCGCCGGCACCCTTTTGGTCGCACTCGGAGCCAGCCTCGTGGCCATACCGATAGGCCTGGCCAGTGCGATATACTTGAGCGAATACTCCTCCCACCGGGTTCGCTCCTGGGTCAAGCCGGTACTGGAGGTCCTGGCCGGGGTTCCCACGGTGGTTTACGGTTACTTCGCCCTTACCTTTATCACGCCGATCCTAAGGCGTGTCTTCCCCGAAATGAGCATCTTTAACGCAGCATCTGCCAGCATCGCTATGGGAATCATGATCCTGCCCATGGTGTCCTCGCTGAGCGAGGATGCCATGCGCGCCGTTCCCCGTTCCCTGCGTGAGGCGGCCTACGCCCTTGGCTCGACACGCTACGAGGTGGCCAGCCGCGTGGTGGTTCCCGCGGCCGCCTCCGGCATAACCGCGTCCTTCATCCTGGCGGTGTCCAGGGCCATCGGGGAAACGATGATTGTGGCCATCGCTGCGGGTGCTACACCCAAACTCACCCTGAACCCCCTGGAGAGCATCCAGACCATGACCGCGTATATCGTGCAGGTCAGCCTGGGAGACGCCCCGTATGGCACCATCGAATACAAGACCATATTCGCCGTGGGGCTCCTGCTTTTCCTGATGACGCTGGGAATGAACATCCTCGGCCAGTGGGTTACCCGCAGGTACCGGGAGGTGTACCGTTGATGGACAGTCTTAAGAGGCGAACCACCCATAGAAAAAGGTGGGACCGTTTATTTCAGGGCCTTTTTGGAGCGGCAACCCTTTTCGGTGTAGTTGCCCTACTGTTGCTAATTACGGACATCCTGAGGAAAGCAGCCGGATGGATCGACCTGCAGTTCCTCACCAGCTTCCCCTCACGCTTCGCGGAGGATGCCGGCATACTCTCGGCCCTAGCAGGCAGCATCTGGCTCATCGGCCTTACTGCCCCCATCGCCCTTCCTCTGGGGGTCGCCAGCGCCATCTTCCTTGAGGAATTCGCCCCGCAAAGCAGCCTGACCCGGTTGATCCAGGTCAATATCGCCAACCTGGCCGGCGTACCCTCAATAGTCTTCGGCATACTGGGACTTGCCCTGTTCGTGAGGGCGCTGGGGGCCGGGCGAAGCCTCCTTGCCGGGGCGCTGACGATGTCGCTCCTCGTCTTGCCGATCATCATCGTGTCCGCACAGGAGGCCATTCGAGCCGTTCCCGATTCCCAGCGTCAAGCCGCGCTGGCTCTGGGAGCAACCAAATGGCAGGCGGTGCGAAGCGTCGTTCTGCCCGCCGCCATGCCCGGCATCATGACGGGAACCATTCTCGCGCTGTCCCGGGCCATTGGCGAGACAGCGCCCTTGATCATGATCGGCGCCCTGAGCTTCGTAGCATTTCTACCATCGGGACCACTGGACCAGTTCACGGTCCTTCCCATCCAGATCTTCAACTGGACGTCCCGGCCCCAGGAGGAATTCAGTCACGTCGCCGCTGCCGGCATCGTGGTCCTGCTGGTTCTCCTCCTGGTGCTGAATTCGGCGGCCGTCTTGATTAGAAATCACTACCGGAAGAGGTTTGAGGCATGATGGCAAACACCAGCGACCGGTTCATTCTGCAGACCCGAAACCTTAATCTCTGGTACGGTGAGCGGAAGGCTCTGGCCAACATCAACATAGACATCCAGCCCCAGCGCGTGACGGCCATCATAGGACCTTCGGGGTGCGGGAAAAGCACGCTCCTCCGCTGCTTCAACCGTATGAACGAGCTCCTGCCGGGGATACGCATCGAAGGCCAGGTGCTTTACAATGGTGAAGATCTTTATGGGAGCAACGTCGACGTCACCGAGGTACGGTACCGCATCGGCATGGTCTTCCAAAAACCCACCCCCTTCCCGAAATCCATTTTTGAAAACGTGGCCTTCGGACCCCGGATCCACGGCCTGACTGAGAACCTCGCCGAAAGGGTTGAACGCTCCCTGCAGCAAGCGGCGCTCTGGGACGAGGTCAAGGACCGGCTGCACCACAACGCCCTGGGGCTCTCCGGCGGGCAACAGCAGCGCCTTTGCATTGCGCGGGCGCTGGCCCTGGAGCCGGAGGTTCTCCTGATGGACGAGCCCACCTCCGCCCTGGACCCGGTTGCTGCCGGCAAGGTGGAGGAGCTTATCGTCAACTTGAAGAAGCGTTACACCATCGTCATCGTGACCCATAACCTGCAACAGGGCGCCCGCGTGGCTGACACGACCGCCTTCCTGCTGGGCGGCGAACTGGTGGAAATCGGGCCAACGTCCGAGATGTACACCCGGCCTCGCGACAACCGCACAGAGGCCTATATCACCGGCCGTTTCGGCTAGGACAAGACTGCATACAATCAGGATATGAGGACCTTCGCTTTCAGTCGGCTCCTGGCCCTATTTACAATTGTCCCCCTGATCGAACTGGCCCTTTTGATAGAGGTCGGCAGGCACATCGGGACAGCGGGGACGATTGGCATTGTCCTGGGGACGGCCGTTTTCGGGGCCTTCCTTGCCCGACGCGAAGGACTGGCCGTCATCTGGCGCACCCGGCGTGAACTGGAAATGGGCAGGCTGCCTGCCGCA
>DYIG01000024.1 GCA_020723725.1 Thermaerobacter marianensis
TGTCGCAATGAATGCAAGGATCGCCAAAGCCGCCGTGACACTTATGGCAGACGTTGGTGGTTTGAACCCAGGCAGGTGACCTGCACCAGGCAAGAGCCCTAAATAGTTAGAGACAATTATGAAGATAAATAGAGTCCCGAGGAAGGGCAGGTATTTAATTGCTTTCTGCCGGCTACCGATGGAGGGCGCCACAACAGTATCAATGATTAGGTTTACCAAGAGCTCCATACCCGTCTGTAATCCACGGGGAATACGTCTCAGATTCCTGGCCACAGCAAAGGTTAATAAGACAATTATCCCTAGAATAGCCCACTCGGTCGTTATTTCACTTGTGACTTCCAGACCGAACAGGTAAAAAAGTGGTCCAGCCTCATGGTGCGCTGCCTCCGCCGCCAGAAACATGGTCCCCATCGCATGCTCACCTCCTCGCAAACCCACTCTGGCCCATACGGAACTGCCAGCCCGCTGAGATACCTGAAGCAAGCAGCAGACCGCTTACTGTTGCAATTAAAGTCAGGGGAGTGCCCCACCAACGCCAGGCAAAATACAGGGCGACTGCATCAAAGGCCAACCGGATGAGAAGCCCGCCGGTGAATTCAAATATGGCCCCTTTTGCCTTGCCGCCAGTCAACCTTCCAACAAGCAACCATATGATTACCTGGTTTATTACACCGACTACAGTTCCAAAACCGAGACCGAGCAATACCGCTACCATAAAATCCCCCGTGTCAGCTATTGCCACCGTTGGGACCCTTCGGGTCCTTTTTTTCCTTCTTCAGACGGTCCTGCTTATCAGACTCTGCCATAACGTCCTTCACCAGCAGGTGCAGGTTGGCAGCAGCCATCAGGATCACTGATATTGCCAGGAACATCGGCGATTTGTTAAACCTTTCGTCAAGCCAATTCCCGGCCCGCACAGCGAGGTACAAAGTTATCGCCATAGTCGCGCCGTGCGAAAGAACCAAGCCTAGAAAAGGATAGTTCCCGTTTCTCAAAAGCCCACCCCTTTGAGCCGATGCAAGCCCCGGGGGGAAACAGGCGAAAATACAAAACCAAAGTAGAGAAGATTCGTTAGAAAATCGATTTTTCCTGCTATAGTTTCAACAATTTTCATCATCTTTTTCCCGCACCAGATACTGCTCCGGTTTAACCTCAGTTAACCCAAACATCCAGCGAATGGCCCCTGCAATTCTTTCAGCGGCCCGGCCGTCACCATAGGGATTAATCGCCTTTGCCATGCTACCGTATATCCTCTGATCCTGCAACAGTTTACCTATTGCCTTAACCACATCCCCCTTGGCGGTTCCCGCCTTAAGGACCGTACCCGCTTCCAATGCCTCGGGTCGTTCGGTAGTGTCTCGGAGCAGCACCACCGGCTTACCAAGCGCAGGCGCCTCTTCCTGGACGCCTCCGGAATCGGTGATGATTAGATAAGCCTTGCTCATGAGGTTTGCCCAATCTGGATATGGGACAGGATCAAAAAGTAGAACCCGATCCTTGCCTTCTAGAAACCTTTTCACTACATTTGAAACCTGAGGGTTACGGTGCACCGAAAACAGAAGCACCACATCGGGGTGATCCTTAACCACCTCATCCAGCGCGGAGCAAATCTCTTCCATGGGCTTGCCCCAATTCTCCCGGCGGTGCACTTCAGCCAGAAGCAGCCTTTTTCCTGGATAAGCCCCATCGATGCCCTGAAGAAACGGCGAGAAAAAAACATGACCCTCCCTAATGGTGTCCAACAGGGCATCTATGGCTGTATTTCCCGTAATCCATATGCCACGCTCATCTATGCCCTCTTTTAAAAGGTTCTCCTTGGCCCGTACAGTAGGGGCGAAATGCGCGTCTGCGAGGACACCGGTAAGGTGCCTGTTCATTTCCTCTGGGAATGGGGAGTACTTGTTCCTCGTGCGCAACCCTGCTTCCACATGGCCCACCTTAATGTGCGAGTAAAAGGCGCCCAACGCCGCCGCAAAGGTCGTTGTGGTATCGCCATGAACTAGCACCATATCAGGGTGGGCCTCTGACAAGACCTGCATAACACCCTTCAGCGCCCTGGAGGTTATCTCCTCCAGGGTCTGTCCGGTCCGCATAATGTCCAAATCGTAGTCAGGGGTAATACCGAAGTGCTCCAGAACCTGATCCAGCATCTCTCTGTGCTGGGCCGTAACAAGCACCTGGGATTCTATATCAGGGAAATGCGAGAGGGACTTGATAACTGGGGCCATCTTGATGGCCTCAGGCCGGGTGCCAAAAACACTCATGACCCTGATTCTTGACCGGCCTGCCAAACCGCCGGGGTCTGACATCACGAGTGCATACCCTTATGCCCGGACCCAGTATTTAACATGCCCACTTTCCTGATGCCGAGATAGAGGGAAACAGACACGGCCATGATGATGGCGACCGCCATCCAACCACCGACCCCGGTAATGACTAAAGCGCTGGCCCCAAGCCCCCCGCTGACGAGGTACATAATAGAGACAGCCTCACGCTGGCTGAGGCCCATCTGTAGAAGGCGGTGGTGAAGGTGTTCCTTATCAGCACACCCTACGGACATCCCCCGCCTCACGCGCCTGATAATTGCCAGCAACATATCGACAATAGGCAACCCCAAGGCCAGGACCGGTACAGCAAGGGCCACCGCTGTTGGGCTCTTCAGTGAACCCTCTATAGAAATAGCAGCCAGGGTGAAACCAAGAAACATTGAACCGGCGTCACCCATGAATATCCTTGCAGGGTTGAAATTATAGGGTAGAAAGCCAAGGACGCTGCCAAACAAGGCGGCAGCCAGCACAATGGCTTCAGGGGATTGTCCATTGAGGATAGCCGACACCAGAAGCGTCAGGCTTGCTATAGAAGCTATTCCAGCGGCCAAGCCATCCAACCCGTCTATGAGGTTGATAACATTAATCACCGTAATGACCCATAGGATAGTAAACGGGATGCTCCACACGCCTAACCAGATCAAACCACCAAATGGGTTGGTTATATACTCGACCCTGACCCCAAAAAAGAGCAGAATTACTGCAGATGCAACCTGCCCAAGCAGTTTGACCTTCGGACTCAGGGCACGGTAGTCATCCACCAGACCAAAAAGCATAAGAAACAGGCCGCCGACAAGAATTCCCAAAAAGGTGTCCCGGTATTCCCCTCGCGGCAAGGCGAACGAAGTTGCTACAAGGAAGGCAAGAAAAATCGCCACCCCGCCCATGAAAGGCACGGGATTCTTATGAACGCTTCGGGAAACCGGCATGTCAAGAGCGCCTACCCTGACAGCAAAACGGCGCACTACAGGTGTTATTAGCAGCGCGCCCGTAAACCCTATCAGCAGCACAAACCAGTGCATCGCCATCGTTTCAGGACTCCCTGTCGATTCCTGTAGAAAGAGTTTATTTACCGCAAATCCAAAGATAGATTTTAAGCGGGTATTTTCCTTATGTCAAATTTAAATAACCCTTCTTAACGATCTTTTCAACATGAGACTTGAGCGCCTCATCTACATTGACATCAAACTGTTCTTCCAGAACAAATAGCATCGTAACAGCCGTCTGGGCGACATCAAGCAGCTCACGAGTGATAACCATGGCCACCTGCTGGGCAGACAGGGCTTCCTTCTCCCCACTCAGGGCACGGAATTTCCCGATGGCCTCACTGAGTTCCCCCGCTTCCTCCATCAACTTCAAGGCCGTGGATTCCAGAGTAGGCTTCAGATTATTCAATTTTGGCAGGCCAATCATCTTGGTTTCCAACCTACCCCTCAGACCTCCCTGACAAGGATGAACCCTTGTTCCGTCTTTTTCCCTCTGTAAACCTCGATGCCGCTCAGTTCAAACACCCTCCGTGAATGATCATCCGGGTATTCGGCCTGGTAGACAACTTTTTTGATGCCAGCCTGCGCCAAGGACCGCGCGCAACTTCCGCAGGGGAAATCTGTAGTGTAAATAGTCGCGCCCTCTGAAGGTATACCCATTGCGGCACACTGCAGAAGGGCATTCATTTCAGCGTGAACACACCTGACGCAATGCCCGTTTTCCATGATACAACCATCGTCCTCGCAGTGGGCATCCCCGCTGACACTGCCGTTGTATCCAGTTGCAATAAGCCGCTGGTCGCGCACAAGGACACACCCAACGTGACGCCGCGTACAGGTAGCGCGCATGGCAACAACGCGGGCTATATTCAGAAAATACTCTTCCCAACCAGGTCTCTGACCCTGTCGCTCTAAGGAGTCCATCTGGCGTCCGCTAATCAGCGGATTGACTTCCTTCCAAGGATCGGCAACAGTAAACGGACTCAATAGCGCCTATCTTCTCGACCCGCCGTGAATGACGGCCCCCTGAAAACTCCGTCCGCAACCAGGCTTCTACTATAGCCAGGGCATGACCTTCGCCGACGACCCTTTGTCCTATGCAAAGGATATTGGAGTCATTGTGTTCCCTGGTTGCCCGTGCCGAAAAAACATCATGGACCAAAGCAGCCCTGATCCCGGGAACCTTATTGGCCGCGATAGACATTCCTATCCCCGTGCCGCACACCAGGATGCCACGGTCGAATTCGCCACTGGCCACCTTTTCTGCCACTATTTTGGCGTAATCCGGGTAGTCCACGGATTCCCCGGTATGAACCCCGAAGTCCTCCACCGAATACCCAGCTTTCTCCAACCAGGACCTGATGCTATTCTTCAACTCCAAACCACCATGATCTGCCGCTAAGGCAACACGCATCCACACTACACCTCCCGTTGCTGAAGGAGTCCTATCAGGAATTCCACCTGTGCCTCAATCTCACTGGCACACTCACGGTAAACGTTTAACGAGTGACCGAATGGATCGAGTATGTCCTCACCGGGGCGATCCCCGCCCGGAATCCCCTGTTCCCTCAGAAACCCCTTCAGAGTAAAAACCTTGCCCCTCGCATTAGGCCACCGCCCGGTTATTCTTTGCAGGTGGGCTCTGGTCATGGTCAAGATAAGATCGCTTTCCTCAATGTGCCGGGCCGAGAGCAAGGTTGAGCGATGGCCGGAAAGATCGAGCCCCTTCTCCCTCATGGCGTCAAGGGCCTTTTCCGAAGCCTTTGTGCCAGTTACAGCATCCAACCCCGCCGAAGCCACCTCGATGGCAAGCCCCCTCATTTGACATGCCTTCTTGAATAACAGGGCCGCCATAGGGCTGCGACAGGTATTCCCGCTACAGACAAAAAGGACCTTGAACGAAACCTCTCCCCTCATGCCTCAACTACCCCGTTAGCCGCCCTCAGGAGGCGGTCCATCACGGCTACGCCCCAGCCATTAAGCGGTATCCCTTCCGCTATAATAACATCAACCCCGGTCCTATCAACCTCGCGGAGAATTCGGTAAAGCCCGGCGGCAATCCCCTCCGGTTTGTTGCGCTGACCTACGTTAACCAGTTCCCCGTTCACCATCCCGCTCAGCTCAACCATTGTCTCTTCCGTGACCAGGAACGCCACCCGCATTCCGGACAGGTCCTGCGCGAGTTCACGAACCCGCAGGGGGATCTTCTCGGGTTCACCACGGACAAGAATCAATTGGGCCCTGGGTGAGTAGTGGCGATACTTCATTCCAGGGGAAGCTGGTCGGGCGTCATCCCCCTTGCCACCCTCACCCCCCGAAAGCTCAGGGAGCACCCCCTTGGCCAAAACCAGACCGGGCAGATACTTACGCAGCACCTCCGGCGGAACCGCTCCTGGCCTGAGCAAAACCGGGGGGGACACCGTGAGGTCGATCACCGTTGATTCAATTCCGTGCGTGGTAGGACCACCATCCAATACGGCTTCGATTCTCCCGGCCAGGTCCTCCAGAACATCCCCGGCGGTAGTTGGGCTGGGCCTCCCTGATAGGTTGGCGCTGGGTGCAGCCAGCGGCCGACCAACAGCCCTCAGAAGGGCAAGGGCAACCGGGTGATCGGGGCAGCGAACCGCTACAGTTGACAGGCCAGCGCTTACTGCGTCCGGGACCAGGTCGTTCTTCTTTAATATGAAGGTTAAAGGTCCAGGCCAAAAAGCCTCAGCCAAAACCCTGGCTTCGCTGGGGACCTCGCTAACCACCTGATTAAGGGCATCGTACCCCCATAGATGCAGGATCAAAGGGTTATCGGCCGGCCTGCCTTTGGCCTCAAAAATCCTGGCAACCGCCTCGCCGTTTAGACCGTCAGCCCCCAGTCCGTACACGGTCTCAGTGGGGAAAGCAACCAAGCCGCCACTGCGCAGAATCCCAGCCGCCCATTCTATAGCACCTTTGTCAGAAGCGTCCCTGACTAAAGTTCCCTTGACATCCCGCACCCCTGCCAAAACCCCAATACCACCCTCTCATAGCCGGAGTAATCCTGTACAGTACGCAACCCTGAAAGCCCTGCCAGCCGAAACATCTCCATTACCGCCCCTGCCTGTCCCGCCCCGACTTCAACCGCCACAACCCCACCTGCCCGAAGAAGCCCTTTACCGAAGGCGTCCGCCATAAGGCGGTAAAACGACAAACCGTCACTACCGCCGTCAAGGGCGATTCTGGGTTCGTAAAGTGCCACCTCAGGCATCAGGCGTGCAATCTCCCCCGTCGCGATGTAAGGAGGATTTGACACCAGCAAATCTATCCTGCCGTGAAGACCGAGGTCATTAAGGCAACCCGGAAACGGACCAGCAATCAATTCCACCCTGTCGGCCACGCCGTGGAAAAACGCGTTTTTGCGAGCAACCTCAAGGGCTTGCCGGGAAACATCCAAAGCGTACACCCGTGAATTTGCTTCAAGGGCCAGGGTTACAGCAATGACGCCGCTGCCTGTTCCTGCGTCAACAACCACCGGGGGAAACCCGTCCTTGAAAAGGCGCAGCACTTCCTCTACAAGGACTTCAGTTTCAGGCCGGGGTATAAGAACCGATTCATTGACAAAAAAACGACGGGAGTAAAACTCCCTCCACCCGGTGAGGTAATGCGCAGGAACCCTCTTAGCGCGCAGACCTATGAGTTCCATAAAACGGCCCGCATCCCGCTCGGTTAACTCCCGAGAGGTTTGCGCAATAAGGCCGAACGGGCTTTCCCCCATGATGTGACTCATTAGTAACCGAGCGTCCAACCGTGGTGAATCTATCCCGCTTCTGGCAAGTTGATCGGCTCCCCAGGAGAGCATTTCATGGATACTCAGACGGCTTTTGGGCGAAGACACTTCGTTCATTGCGTACCCGCGAGCGCTTCGGCTTCATAGTGAGCCGCCAGGCTATCGAACAAGGTATCAAGGTCCCCATCAAGAACAAGGTCCAATTGATGCAAGCGGAGGTTTATGCGGTGATCACTTACACGACGCTCCGGGAAGTTGTAGGTCCTTATTTTCTCGCTTCTTTCACCAGTCCCGACCTGGGCACGCCGATCCGCAGCGATTTCAGCTTCCTTTTCCTTCTCCGCTCTTTCCAAGAGTTTGGCCCGCAGGATCTTCATGGCACGGGTCTTGTTTTTGTGTTGCGACCTCTCATCCTGGCAGGTAACAACTATACCGGTCGGCTTGTGAATAATCCTTATGGCCGACTCAGTCTTATTGACATGCTGGCCACCTGCTCCACCAGCCCGGTAGGTTTCGATCTCCAGATCCTCCGGTTGGATATCCACGTCTACTTCTTCTGCCTCAGGCATTACCGCGACGGTAGCCGTCGATGTATGGATACGCCCTGAGGCCTCGGTAACAGGCACCCTCTGAACCCGGTGAACCCCGCTTTCGTATTTCAAGCGGCTATAGGCGCCAGCGCCTTCAATACCTATAACAACCTCTTTGAAGCCCCCTATCCCGGTCTCGTTAAAACTGAGGGTTTCAGCATGCCACCCGTTTCTCTCCGCGTACCTTGTATACATCCTGCAGAGGTCCGCGGCAAATAGCGCGGCTTCATCCCCCCCCGCGCCGGCACGAATCTCAATGATAACGTTCTTCTCGTCACGAGGATCCTGCCTGAGGATCATCCTTTTGATATTCTTCTCAAGTTCGTTAACGCGCTCTTCAAGGTGGGCTATCTCAGCCTTGATCCATTCCTCATCGCCCGTCCCCGCCACATCCTGAAGCATTGCCTTGGCCGCTTCGAGGTCTGCAATGGACTGTTTCAGCTCGCCAAAGGCCTTAACCACACCGGCAAGACGCGCATGCTCCTTGACATATCCACGCCAACAGGCCTGATCAGCCATAACGGCGGGATCACCAATGGTTTTCTCCAGTTCCCCGTGTCGCTTAACCGCATCCTCCAAACGTTCAAAGACTACTTTTTCAAGCATCAGACCTCACCGTTTTTTTTGCAAAATCCAATACTACTCCATGATTTAAACCTGGCGTTACTGCACGTAGAGCCGCTATTGCCACCTCAAGTTGCGCATCATCAGGCTCGCGCGTTGTCATCTTCTGGAACAGTAGTCCTGGGGAAATAAGCACTTTAAGCCAGCCTGGCATATCGCCACGGGATGAACGTCCGGCCAGCCTGATGAATTCATATGACAGGCCAGCCACTACCGGGAAGAAAAGCAGCCTGACGGCCAGCCTCTGCCAGATATTGGGCCACCCGGTAAAGGCAAAAACCAGCACGCTAATTAGCGCCAAGAAGAGAAGAAAACTTGTTCCACAACGGGGATGCAGGGTTGAAAACTGCCGGGCATTTGCAACCGACAGTTCCTTCCCGGCCTCCCAATTATAGATAGCCTTGTGTTCGGCGCCATGATACTGCAAAACCCTTTTAATATCCGGCATAAGAGAGATAGCCGCAATGTATAAGGCGAGTATGGCCAACCGAACCATACCTTCCAGGAAGTTTAGCAGCAAACCATTCTGAATCCATCTTTCAAGGAAGTGCACGGCCCAGGTCGGCAGCAGCAAGAAAATCACCACAGACAAGAGACCTGCAATGAACATGGTAAGGGTTACCTGCCCCTTGGTCAGTTGCTCCTCCTCGGTGACTGCCGCTTGATTCGCCGAAAATATCAAGGCATCAATTCCAATAACCAACGCCTCAACAATTGCCACGGCGCCCCTCAGAACCGGGAGCTTGAGCAACGGCCACCGATCACTCCAAGGCTGTATTTCCTTTTCGTGGACAACAATATCGCCTTGAGGGCGCCGTACAGCCATTGCCATCTTTCGAGGACCTCTCATCATGACCCCTTCAATCAGCGCTTGCCCCCCATAGAAAGGGGAACCATCCCCGTTCATGTGCCCACCCCTTCAGAGGTCCGGTTAAAAAGGCCCATCTGCCGCGTTGCCATCGGACCTCACAACACGAGTTTTTTCACCACACCTTTAATAAAGCCGGGAGAAAAAAGCAGAGCCTGCGGCTCTGCTCCGGTAAATCTCTCCTCGTATTGCTGGACGCTTTATAAATTAGGATTTAGTCCGGTTATATTTCTTAAGAAACTTCTCCACACGTCCTCCGGTATCAACGAACTTCTGTTTCCCCGTAAAGTACGGGTGGCACCGGGAGCAGATTTCAACGCGCAAGTTTTTCTTTGTTGAACCTACCTCATAAACCGCGCCACAAGCGCATGCAACTTTTATTAATCCATAATCCGGATGGATACCCGTTTTCAAAAAAAATCGCCCTCCGAAAAGAAATCAGCATATAGGATATATTATTTAGCTTCTTTTTTCAATATGGAAAAGAACTCCGCGTTACTCTTTGTCTTGGCAAGCCGTTCCATCAGGAATGTAAGGACTTCACCGCTATCCATGTTATGGGTAGTCTTCCGGAGTGCCCACATAACGTCCATTTCCTCACGAGTGAGAAGGAGCTCCTCACGGCGCGTGCCAGACCTCTTGATGTCGATGGCGGGGAAGACCCGTCTCTCCGATAGTTTGCGATCCAGATGCAGCTCCATGTTACCCGTTCCCTTGAACTCCTCGTAAATAACATCATCCATACGGCTTCCCGTCTCTACCAGGGCCGTAGCCAGAATGGTCAGACTACCGCCTTCTTCAATTTTCCTGGCTGCCCCAAAGAAGCGTTTGGGTTTATGCAGGGCGCTTGGATCAAGACCCCCGGAAAGGGTCCTCCCGCTCGGGGGTATAACCAGGTTATGTGCCCGGGCAAGTCTGGTAATGCTGTCCAGCAAAATCACTACATCCTTTTTGTGCTCCACCAAGCGTTTGGCACGCTCCAGCACCATATCAGCCAACTTAACGTGATTTTCGGGGAGGTTGTCAAACGTGGAGGCCAGGACCTCACCTTTGACGGACCGCTCCATGTCCGTTACCTCTTCCGGCCGTTCATCTATGAGTAAGACCATTAACACGACATCAGGGAAATTGGTGGCAATCGCGTTGGCAATCTTCTTTAACAGGACCGTCTTTCCAGCCTTCGGCGGGGCTACAATCAAACCCCTTTGCCCCTTTCCTATCGGCGCAATCAGATCAATCAATCGGGTGGAGATTTCGTCGGCAACGGTTTCAAGGGTTAGTCTTTCGATGGGGTGAATCGGTGTCAGGGCGTCAAACGGCAACCTTTCCAGAGCCACTTCCAACCTCTCTCCGTTTACCGCTTCAATCCTGAGAAGACCGTAGTACCTTTCGTTCTCTTTTGGGGGTCTGGCCTGACCGGAAACAAGGTCGCCTGTACGCAAATCAAAACGGCGAATTTGGGAGGGTGAAACGTAGATATCTTCATCGCTGGGAAGATAGCCGAATGGTCTGAGGAAACCAAAGCCTTCGGGCATTATGTCTAAAATGCCTTCCGCAAATAGAAAACCGTCTTTCTCCGCCTTCGCCTTTAGAATCTCGAATATGAGTTCCCGCTTTCGCATTGCGCTGAATCCGCTTATTTGCAGTTCTCTGGCGAGCTTATACAACGCTTGGAGATTCAGCGCTTCGAGGTCCTCAAGAGCAAGGGCTATGTTTTGTTTCGCTCGCTCTACTTTTTCGGGACGCTCAGGTTTTTCATTGCGCTCCGGCTTCTCGGCGCGTTCGGCCTTTTCGGTTCTTTCGGCCTTTTCGGGGCGTTCTGATCTCTCAGGGCGCTCGGGGCTTTCAGATGATGCTAGAACCTTCTCCTCTTCTAATCCACTTCCGTTCACGCTACCATTGCCGTTAACAGTCGTATTCCCGTTGGTGGTTTTCAATTGACCAATTTCCCTCCCGCTGGAGACCATTGAACAGACTTCGATTTGAAAGCACTTCACTAAGGGTTACCTTTAGAACTCCTAGGGGCAGTGATAAAGAAAAATAGTGGAGTAACGCAGTGATATTATATGCTTGATTTTTAAAAATAGTCAAAATATTTTTTGAACCCTAAAGATATACACATCAGCAGCACTTGGAGGAATTGACACGGGCGCAACGAAAACCTTGAAGAATCAAACATTTTGAAGGAGGGTTACACGATGTCCGAAATTGCGCAATTGATCAGCCAGGTATTTACGGGCATCGTTGTTCCCTGGCTCCAAACATCCGGCCTGCGTATTGCTCTCGTTATTATAGGATCATTGATTATAATTCGGCTAATCTTCGCCGCCATCTCCCGCATGGAACTGCTTGTGGAGGATGATGACCCCAATCACCTCTCAGAACGGGAAAAGAGGGTGCGTACACTCGGCAGTATTCTGCGTAAATTGACCGTGGCCATCATTGGCGCGGTAGTTATATTCACCATTCTTCCCACCAAGTACATTAGCGGGCTTCTAGCCGCAGCAGGCATAGGCGGCTTGGCAATCGGTTTCGGCGCGCAAAACCTCGTCAGGGACATCATCTCCGGCTTCTTTTTGCTTTTTGAGAACCAGGTAAGGGTCGGCGACGTGATTACCATCAACGGTTCGGTCTCCGGGCAAGTAGAGGACATAACCCTCCGGACTATCATCCTTCGTGACCTTGAAGGAACCGTGCACATATTCCCCAATGGAACCATCCAATATATCTCGAATAAGACCAAGAGCTGGTCACGAGCGGTCCTCGACATTGGAGTAGCCTACAAAGAAGACGTTAATCACGTTATGAACGTGCTCCGGGAAATAGGCGAGGAGCTGGCTGCGGACGAAAGCTTTCGACCCCTCATACTAGAGCCCCTTCAGGTTTTAGGCGTTAATGATTTTAGGGACTCGCAGGTTACTATCAGGACCATGATAACCACACTGCCGTTGAAACAATGGGATGTAGCAAGGGAATTAAGGCGCCGTATCAAGATCCGTTTCGACCAGGAAGGTATTGAAATTCCCTTCCCCCACCTCAGTCTATACTGGGGTGAAGCCAGCAAACCTATTCCCCTTGCCTCTGCCACAGGCCTAGGAGAGCAAGGTGCGACATCAGAGAAACAAAACAAATAAGGGGCGCTTCCATCACGCCCCTTATCACTTTACCGCTCACTGGTTGCTCTCTTCCCCGACATCCAACCTGGTGCCTACATTGAATATACCGGTTGGCGTAACCAGATTCCTGATGCGGGTAACCTCCTTTAAGGTCTCCGCGTCATAGACCACGATCTCCCCGTCCCGATCCCATACGCTAACCAGGACATGCTTGCCATCGTAACTGAACTCAGGGTGGATCGAAGTCTTCCCTTTGCTGGGAATAATCGTTTTGACAACCTCAAAAGTGTCTTTGTCATGAACCTGCACAGCATCCTTCCCGTCACCCGTAAAGGTATCAGTCCAGACGTATTTGCTTTTTGGATGCGCCCTCAGGAAGAGCCCGGGGCCAGCCGTCTTTACCGAACCAACCACCTTCCAGGTCCCGACCTCCCATACGGAGAGCTTGCCCTCCCCGATATGAACAGTACCCGCAACTTCCCTTCCCTTGCTTTCCCATACGGCACCAGGGCCCGGGTGGGGTTTGATCCCTGTGGGGATCCTCGCCGCAAGGCGCCGTTCCTGCGCATCGATAACCACGATTGAGTTGTCAAGCTGGGCTGCACCCATCCAATACCTGCCCGATTTATCCCAAAAGAAGTCGTGGAGGATACGGCCCGCCATTATTTTGGCGACAACAGGCAGGTCCGGGTCTTTATAGTCAATGATCCAGACCTGACCACCCTCTTTAAGGGCCACCAGGAAGTATCCGTAGCGGGCCGAGTCTACAATAGCGGCCCCACGGGATTTGACCTTCTTGCCGTCAGGATCGATTGTTTCGAAGGGAATGATTTTGATGGGTTTAAGGTCATCGGCATCCAGGATGACCATGTTAAAAGGAAGGTAGTTAGACACCGCAACGTATTTCCCGTCACGGGAAACGGCCACACCCCTGGCGTTGAGACCGGCCCTGACCTCCCCTACCTTTTCAAGGGAGTATAAATCGATCTTCGTAACCAGCCCGTTTCTGGCGATAAGGTAGGCAAAACGCCCATCCCGGGAGTATTCAGCCTTGTGAACGGCAAACCCCAATGGGTGTTCCTTGACTACCTTGAAGGTGTCTCCGTCAACAAACGCACCCTTGCTGACCTCCCTTTGAACAACAAAGAACATCTTCTTGATGTCGTACTTGTGAGTCGGTTCCTTGGGCAGGTCCTCCTTTTTAATGAAGATACGCCTGCTCGATTCAATGTCCTTCAATGTCCACGTCGGGGTCTTTCCGGGCGGTGTTTTCAAGAATTTAACCAATCCCATAATCTCGTTCTCCGTTAATGTCCCTTTCCACGAAGGCATTGCCGTGCCAGGGCGGCCAACGCGTATGGTCGTAGCCAGGAATTCATCCGTCTTGTCCCCAAGGGTTTCAGGCAGAAGGGCCGGCCCGGTAGCCCCCGCCCTTGTAGGCCCGTGGCACCCTTCACAGTTCCGGTTAAACAGTTCAGCCGCGTCTTCAAGTCCAACTACCTCCCCAGGCTCGCGCCTCGGGGTATTCCTACCACCGGGCATCGAGAAGTACTGCCATAGAGCAATCAACACCCCGAGCACCACCAGGGTACCGATGGAGATAACCCTAAACCTGCTCCCCTGCTTCACTTTCATCCTCCTAGCCGACGGTTTTTGGCGCCTGACAAGTCAGAACATAGTATCCCCGGCAGACCCAAAAAATAAATAAGCCGCGCAATTACTCACGCGGCTTGCAAATAATTCCCGGCGGCGA
>DYIG01000025.1 GCA_020723725.1 Thermaerobacter marianensis
ACTAGAAGCTAATGGTGGTTGAAAGTGTCTGATATTACCGCATCAAAAAAATATAAGCTGGCAAACTGCCGGCTAACCCTTAAATGTCTTAGATACCGCCGAACCGATCATAATATCTTGATCACCGGTACACGCCGCTGACCGCCGCTGAGTTTGAGCATCGTCTCCATTGCCTATTCGCTCCTTAAGCCCCTCCCCCTCCGGGAAATAGGCCTGCACTACGGTCTTCGCAATTCAGGCGCGGAAACTCCGCCCGGTATGCGACACAGCCTGGTAATACTGAAGGACAGAGGACGGAGCCGAACAGGGCCAATTCCCGGATCGCATGCTCGCGGCAGAAACGCGCCACATCTTGGCGGTTGATCGGTAGCCTTACCATCGCCGTATACTCCTCCTCCCTCGGGGCTGGCGCCGAATAGATTTCGATTCTTCCGCTAAGGCGGCTTGGGCGTCGCCCAGGCGCTCAAGCCGTTCGGATGGCTCGATTGACATCAGGCCTTCCCTTCCCCCTTCAAGGACGAAACCCCTTCCTTTCAATGGACTTGCCCAAATCCGGTGGTGGATGGTTCATGACGTCCTTCCACAAATGAATTCGGGGGCGTCCTAAAATAGCCCTTTGCGGCTATCCATCGGCAGGTTCCTCCAGGCGATAAATAGTAACGGCGAGGGATTCAGGAATTGGAGGTAAACGCATGCAACAGGTGTTTTTGGAGCTCATGCCGTGGAAAGAGGAATACAGTGTTCAAATACGGTCGATAGACGAACAACACAAGAAGCTGGTATCGTTGATAAACCATCTGCATTCCGCCATGAAGGAGGGTAAGGGAAACGCATATGTGGGTATGGTGGTGCGTGAGCTTATCCGATATACGCAGACTCATTTCGCTTACGAGGAAAAGTTATTCAGCAGATATGGCTATCAAGGATTTACGGAGCATAAAGCCGAGCATGACCGCTTTATTGAAGAAGTTTCACAGTTCGACCAGCGTCTTGCAAGAGGCAGTGTGACACTTAGTATGGAGGTCATGAATTTTCTGAAGGGGTGGCTTTCCGGACATATCCTTAAAACAGATAAATCATACAGTGATTTCTTGATTGCCAAAGGAGTTATATGAGACGCGTGGCCACTCCCTGTGGGACCGAAGGTGATCTTCCGCGTAGATTAAGGTTATCGACCAAATCACCGGAGGGATGAGAAATGGCCCAACATCAGACAGCAGTGACTTAAAAATATAAGCCGGCAAACTGCCGGCTATCCGTTAAACGCCTCAGGTACCGCCGAACCCGATCGTAACCTCTTCGCCGACCTGGATCACCGGTACACGCCGCTGACCGCCGCTGAGTTCGAGCATCCTCTCCATGGCCGATTCATCGTCCCGGACATTCACGTACTCAACAACGAAACCGCGCCGCTCGTAATCTGACCGGGCGTTCCGGGTATACGGTCAAGTGTCTTTTCCGAAGATGGTAACCCTTTCCGACAACTCCACACCCCCCTCCGCCTAGGGCTCCGGTGCAAAAGGCCCGTCAGCCGTGTTGCCATCGACGGGCTCCGCACGCCGCGATCAACGGCTCCCGAACGCATCCTTCACGCGGCCGAAAAAGCCCTTGCCCGATGCTCCCGCCATACCCAGCTGCTCCCCGCGCCGCTGGGCCATCTTTTGCAGCTGCTCCCGTTCCTCCTCGTTTAGATCCGTGGGGATAACGACCTTGACCAGGACATGGTGATCACCGCGCCCGTTCCCCTTTAATCTGGGCACACCGGACCCGCGAAGGGTGATCACGGCGCCGGACTGGGTACCCGCCGGTATGGATACCTTGTGCGGTTCCGCCTTTTTCCCCGGCTCAGCCAAAGCCGGGACCTCGACCTCCACACCCAGGGCGGCCTGGAACATGCTTATCGTTACCTCGCTGACGACATCGAATCCTTCCCTCTTGAGGGCGGAGTGATTTTTAACGTGAATGTCTACATAGAGGTCACCAGAAGGCCCCCCCTTGCGACCGGCTGAACCGGCCCCTGCCACCCTGACACGCGTGCCCTCGTCGACCCCCTGCGGCACCCGCACGGTCACGCGGCGGCGGCGACGGACGATTCCGGCCCCCTGGCACTCGGAGCAAGGGGTGCTGATCACCCTTCCCTCCCCGTGGCAGCGGCCGCATGTCTGGACGCTGACAAATTGACCAAACGGGGTATTGCGCTGGACCCGCACCTGCCCGGTGCCCCCGCAAGTCCCGCAAGTGGAGGGCTGGGTGCCGGGCGCGGCGCCGCTCCCGCCACAACGGTCACAGGACTCCTCGCGAGGCACCTCGATTTCCCTGGTCACCCCGAAGGCGGCTTCCTCCAGGGTAAGGTGCATGTCGAGCCGGAGGTCCGCGCCGCGTTCGGCACCCCTCGACCTGCCCTGCCCGCCCATCGCACCCCCGAAAAAGCTCTGGAACAGGTCATCCAGGTCACCGAAACCAAAGCCCCCGCCGAAGTTGCCAAACCCGCCGAAACCATTGGCGCCGCCACCGAAACCGTCTCCCATACCAGCATGGCCGAACTGGTCGTAGCGCGCCCTTTTCTCGGCATCGCTCAAGACTTCGTAAGCCTCGTTGACCTCTTTGAATTTTTCCGCAGCCCGGGGGTCATCCTTGTTGGCATCCGGGTGATACTGCCGCGCCATTTTCCGGTAGGCCTTCTTGATCTCCTCCGGAGTGGCGTTTCGGCCAACCCCCAGGACTTCATAATAGTCCCGTTTGGACATTCAAAACTTAACCCCTCAAGTTATGACGTTAAGCTGTAACGTTCAGTCCCCTACCTGGCGTCGACGACATTCTCGTCACCACCGGCCGCATCACCCTGACCGGGCGTCGCACCCACCCCGGACTGGGCATAGACGGATGCGCCGAGGTCCATCAGTTTTGCCGATAGCTCGTCGGTGGACGACTTGATCTCCCCGATGTCATCACCCTCCAGGGCCTTCTTGACCCTTTCGATGGCAGATTTAACGTTTTCCACCTTTTCCGAAGGGGCCTTGTCACCCAGGTCCTTGATGGTCTTTTCCGCGTTGTAGACCAGGGAGTCGGCGCTGTTCCGAGCCTCAACCGCTTCCTTACGCTTCTGATCCTCTTCTGCGGAGGCCTCCGCTTCCTTGATCATCCGCTGGATTTCATCCTCGCTCAGCGTCCCGCTGGCCTGGATGGTAATCTTCTGTTCCCGGCCGGTCCCTTTATCCTTGGCGGAGACCTTCACTATGCCGTTGACGTCAATGTCAAAGCTCACCTCGATCTGCGGCACACCGCGCGGGGCCGGGGGTATCCCGTCGAGTATGAAACGGCCCAGCGACTTGTTGTGCGCCGCCATGGAGCGTTCACCCTGCAGCACGTGAATCTCCACCTGCGTCTGGTTGTCGGCGGCTGTGGAGAAAATCTGCGACTTAGAGGTGGGAATGGTCGTATTTCGTTCAATCATCTTGGTGAACATGCCGCCAAGGGTCTCGATGCCCAGAGAAAGCGGCGTTACGTCCAGCAGGACGATGTCCTTTATTTCTCCGGCCAGTACGCCACCTTGGATGGCGGCCCCGAGCGCCACAACCTCGTCGGGGTTGATGCCCTTGAAGGGGTCCTTGCCAAAAAGCCTTTTCACGGCCTCCTGCACGGCGGGTATACGCGTGGACCCGCCGACCAGGAGGATCTTATCGATATCCTTGGGTTCCAGCTTGGCGTCGGCCAGCGCCTGACGCGTGGGGCCCATGGTTGCCTCCACGAGGTCGGCTGTCAGCTCCTCGAACTTGGCCCTGGTGAGGGTCACGTCCAGGTGCAGTGGGCCCTCCGGACCAGCCGTAACAAACGGGAGGTTGATGTTGCTGGACAGGACGGTGGAGAGCTCTATCTTAGCCTTTTCGGCGGCGTCCTTCAGGCGCTGCAGGGCCATGCGGTCCTTGCGGAGGTCGATCCCGTGCTCCTTGCGGAACTCCTCGGCCACCCAGTCCACTACCCTCTGGTCGAAATCGTCACCACCCAGGTGGTTGTTGCCGCTGGTGGCCTTGACCTCGAAAACCCCGTCCCCCAATTCCAGGATTGAGACGTCAAAGGTGCCGCCACCGAGGTCGAAGACGAGGATGGTCTGCTCCTGCCCCTCCTTGTCGACCCCATAGGCCAGCGCCGCGGCGGTGGGCTCGTTGATGATACGCAAAACCTCCAGCCCGGCGATACGGCCCGCGTCCTTTGTGGCCTGCCGCTGGGCGTCGCTGAAATAGGCCGGCACGGTTATAACGGCCTTGTCGACCTTTTCACCAAGGTAGGCCTCGGCATCCGCTTTGAGTTTCTGCAGTATCATGGCCGATATCTCCGGCGGGGAATATTCCTTATCCCTTATCTTCACCCGGACATCGCCATTGGAAGCTGCGACAACCTTGTACGGGACCTTGCCCGCCTCGTCTTTGACCTCGTTATAGCGCAGGCCCATAAACCTCTTCACGGAGAATACGGTGTTTTCAGGGTTGGTCACGGCCTGCCTCTTGGCCACCTGACCGACCAGCCGCTCGCCATCCTTGGAAAAACCAACCACTGACGGCGTCAACCGGCTGCCTTCCGCGTTCGTTATGATAACGGGCTCACCGCCCTCAATAACTGCAACCACAGAATTGGTTGTACCCAGGTCAATACCTATTACCTTTGCCATGCGGTCACCCTCCCTTAATCAATTATTCCCTTCATTCTCAGATGTGCCACCAACGGCAACCTTGACCATTGCGGGGCGGATCACGGAACCTTTATAAATGTACCCCCTCTGCAATTCCTCCACAACCGTATCAGGGGGGTGGTTCTCGTCAGCCTCCACCCTAATAAGCGCCTCGTGCCTGTTAGGGTCAAAGGGCTCCCCGGCACAGGCCATAACCTCCAGACCCGCCCTGGAGAGGACATCCCCAAGCTGCCGGTAGATCATCTCGATACCCTGGCGGAGGGTATTGACGTCACCTGTCCCGCCCGAAGCGGTCAAAGCCCTCTCGAAATTGTCCAGAACAGGGAGGAGTTCCTGAATAACGCCGCTCACGGCATCATCGCGCCAGCGTGCCTGCTCCTGCATCATTCTACGCCTGTAGTTGTCAAAATCAGCCTTCAGACGCTGTATCTGAGAAAAGTACTCCTCGGATTTCAGTTGGTACTTCTCAGCGCGCCGCTCGGCCTCTTGCAGCAGGACAAGGGGATCGCCTGCCACGGCGGGCTCGTGTTCCCCGGCCTCCGTTTCCTCAACAACCTGCTCCATAGTTTCTTCCGGCGATTCGCGCAAAACCCTCACCCCTCCCATGAACATACCTACGGACCTGTCACTTACAGGCCCTCGGCAATAATCTCCATTTTATTTCACCTGCGGGAAAACCTAAATACTAAAGACCGTTAAGAACGTCGGTCATAGTCCGGGATACCTCGCGGACAAGGGGCATCACCCTGGCATAATCCATACGGCGAGGGCCCAGAACCCCTATGCGCCCCATCAGGTCATTGCCGAATCGGTACGCAGAGACCACCAGGCTGCAGTCTTGAATCCCTTGCCGGTTTATCTCATCCCCGATGGCCACATCCACTTCCTCATCCCGGCAGAGTGCTTGCAGCATCTCATATGCCAGACTGTGTCTCTCTAGCGCGTTGAACAGGGCAAAGGCCTTATCGGCATCCCTGAACTCCGGCTGCTTCAGGATATTAGCTGTGCCGCAGAAGAAGACCCTTTGCTTCTGACCGTCATTAAGCCGCTCCACAAGGGCATTCAACGAAGATATCAGCGGAGCGCGGTATTCCTCCAGCCCCTTCGGAGGGGTATCATAGAGCTCGTTACAGATGTCCTCCAGGGTCATCCCGTAGAAACTGGTATAGAAAGCCTCCTTAACCTTATCCATGTCCTGCTGTACGATATCACCTATGTCAAGGGCAAAGGTTTGGACAAAACCACCCTCGGTCACCAGGAAAAGGATAACCCTTCCATCGTACACGGGAATAAAACGCACCAGTCGATAGGCAGACGAGCCCATTTCCGGCCCGCTTATTAATACAAGGTAATCAACGAATTCCGAGAGTGTCCTGGCAACGTGCTGCAGGAGCCCGGCCATGTCATGACCCTGGGTTTCAAGCACGTTGCGCATAAAACCCCTGTACTCTTCACCACCCGCAACAGCGGGTCTGACCAGGTTATCAACGTAGTAGCGGTATCCCTTGTCTGAGGGGACCCGCCCCGCTGACAGGTGGGGTTGCTCGAGGTAGCCTAGATCCTCAAGATCGGCCATCTCGTTCCGAATGGTCGCAGGACTGACACCCAGGTTGTACCTCCTGGCAATCGAACGCGAACCCACGGGTTCCGCCGTTACAACGTAATCGTTAACGACTGCCTCAAGAACCTTTCTCTTGCGTATTTCCATGAGTTTCACCAAATCGCAACGGTTAGCACTCTCAACCGGTGAGTGCTAAAAGTAGGATAGCATCGTCTATTAAATAGTGTCAAGATTATGCATCTTGCAGGATAATTTTCTACATAAAGAAAAATCTATGTAGAAATAGTGAAATAGTGCCTGACAGGGTAAGAGGGGATACCGCTGAGGACTGCCGGGAATACCAGCCTTATTCACAAAAGTTACCGGATATTCCTTGTTTTTGGCCTGCTGCTGGCATTAGGCCTGTCGGGTTGCTCCCATTCCGCCACCAACGAGTTAAGCCAGGGGGCAAGGGTTGAAGCACCCAGGGAGGGCGGCGAAGTAAGGATCGGCCTCTGGTCTCCCCCGAGCGGGATTCTTAACCCCCTGGTGGCTACAGAAGCAGGCGACCTTGAAATAAACAAACTCATCTTCAGCAGTTTACTGCAGTATGGTTCCGACCTCAGACCCCAACCCGACCTCGCCCAGCGTTACACCGTAAAGGGTGCGGAGATCACCTTCACCCTCCGCGAAGGGCTCAAGTGGCACGACGGCAAACCATTGAATCCCAGCGATGTCGTTTTTACGTTTGAAACGGTCCTCAATAAGCAATACCGGGGCCCGTACAAGGGCCTGCTTAAAAACGTCAAGGGAGCTGCGGATTTCTCTGCCGGGAAAACGGTCTTTGTGGAAGGTATCAAGGTCGACGGAAACCGCATCACCATAACCCTGGATAAACCTCACGGCCCCACACTGATGGGTATCGGTACCATACCCATCATACCGGCTCACATTTTCCGGGGTGTCCCGGTCGGCAAACTGGCGGAAAAATCCCTGGTCCCTGAGCTCAAACCCGTGGGCACCGGCCCCTTCATTCTCAAAGAGGCCTCAGTGGTAGTCGGAGCGGACGGTAAATCCCGCAAGGTCTCCGAGGTAACCCTTTCCCGCAACCAGGGGTATCACCTGGGAAAACCCCACCTTGATAAAGTGCGTTTCAAGGTCCTGGGCCAAACCGCCAACACAGCCCAATTGGGGGAACTGGGGATTGATATCATCCGCATAAGGCGCGAGGAAGCCGAGATCGTCACACGGAAAGGCCTCCACCGGCTCTGGGATTGGCCGGAGGGCGGTTATTATTACCTGGCCGCGAACCTGGCTTACCGACCCTTCGATGACCGCCGGGTAAGGCTGGCCATGGCCTATTCCCTGGACAGGGAACAGATGATAAAGAAGGCCTTTGATGGCCATGGCACTCTCATCAACGCCCCCTTCCTTCCGGGGTCATGGGCTGACCCCGGGAATATCACCAATTACACGCCTGATTTGCAGAAGAGCCGCGATCTTTTTCGGGAGGCAGGCTGGACAGACCCCGATGATGACGACATCCTGGAACAGGACGGCAGGGAACTGACCTTCAACCTCTTTTTCCTCAAAGACAGCCCCCAGGATGAAGCCATTGCCGGGATGATCAAGGATGATCTGAAAAAAGCAGGGGCCCGTGTATACCTGGTTCCCAAGGACCGTGATGCCCTGCTCGAACAGGTATTTAAGCGTCGCTCCTTCGACCTTTACCTCCTTACGTGGAAACTGGGACCCGACCCGGACGTCTCAGCCATTTTTGCCCCCGACTCCCCTATCAACGCCACGGGCTTCCGTAATAACAGGGCGGGCAAGGTCCTCAAATACGCTGCGGAGTTTATGGACATCTCCCAGAGGCAGCCCCTTTACAACGAGTGGATGCTGCTGGCCAACAAGGAACTGCCTATCATCTTCCTCTTCGCCCCCAACAATGTAATGGCGGTGTCCTCAAGGGTACGTGGCTTTGAGGTCAGCCCGGCCGGCCATCAATACCCCTGGAAGTGGTGGGTCCGCTGAAATCCTGTGATATAATGTTGTGCGGTTTTACGCTTTATCCAGGGGGGACAAGTCAGTGAGCATAAGCGCGGGTGAAGTCAGACATGTGGCTGAATTAGCCAGGATGGCCCTGTCAGACCATGAAGTCGAAGAGCTCTCCGCACAGCTCAGCCGCATTCTCGATCACATGGAAACCCTCCGTGAACTGCCCACTGATGATGTTGAGCCAACAGCGCACGTTCTCCCCATCAGAAACGTCTGGCGCCAAGACACCGTGGGGGAATCCCTCCCTCCTGACGCGGCCCTGGCCAATGCACCGGAACGACGTGGCAATTATTTCCTTGTTCCGAAGATTGTAGAACGGTAGAAACGATAGGCAGCATGATCATGATGAAGCCAATCTGAAAATCAGATTTTCTGATTTTCAGAAAATCTGATTTTCAGAAAATCTGATTGCCAAAAAGGGGGTATATCCCTTGAGCCTTTGCGACCTCACTGCTCATGAATTACATAAGCTTTTTTCCTCAGGCGAGGCAAGCGCAACAGAGATTGCCGAGGCCCATCTTGAAAGGATCGAGGCCATTGAACAGGAAGTAAGGGCTTATGTTACCGTCACCCGTGACCGCCTGCTTGAGGCGGCGGCGGCAGCGGACAAGGCCCGTCAGTCCGGCGAGGTCATAGGCCCGCTCACCGGCATCCCCATGGCCATCAAGGACAACATAGTCACGCAGGGTGTCAAAACGACCTGCGCTTCCCGCATCCTGGAGAACTTCATTCCGCCGTACAATGCGACGGTTGTGGACAGGCTTTACAACGCGGGCGGCTGTCTCGTCGGAAAGGCCAACATGGATGAGTTCGCCATGGGTTCGTCCTGTGAACACTCCCATTTCGGGCCAACCCACAACCCCTGGGATACCGGCAGGGTGCCGGGCGGATCGAGCGGGGGTTCAGCCGCGGCAGTGGCTGCGGGAGAAGCGGTATTCGCCCTGGGGTCGGATACGGGCGGATCGATCAGGCAACCGGCCTCCTTCTGCGGCGTGGTCGGGATGAAGCCCACCTACGGGCGTGTGTCGCGCTACGGACTGGTGGCCTTTGCCTCTTCCCTGGACCAGATCGGCCCCTTCACCAGGGATATTACGGACTGCGCCCTTGTCCTTAACGCCATCTGCGGCCATGACCCGCGGGATACCACCTCCGCCAGTGAACCGGTGCCGGATTTCACTGAATCCCTGGTTCCTGACATCTGCGGTATGCGGCTCGGCGTGCCACGGGAGTATTTTGAAGAGGGCCTGAGCAAGGGGGTCCGCGAGGCGGTCAACTCAGCTATAGAGCTCCTTGCAGAGATGGGAGCGACCGTCGAAGAGTGTTCCCTGCCACACACGCGCTACGCCCTGTCGACCTACTACCTCATAGCCCCTGCTGAGGCTTCTTCGAATCTTGCCCGGTACGACGGTGTCCGCTATGGCTACCGCGCTTCGGGTGCGCGTGATTTCGTGGATATGTATAAAAAGACCCGGTACGAGGGCTTTGGCCCCGAGGTCAGGAGGAGGATCATGCTCGGCACCTACGCGCTCAGCGCCGGTTACTATGACGCCTATTACCTCAAGGCCCTCAAGGTTAGAACCCTTATCTGCAAGGACTTTGACAACGCCTTTGACAAGTTCGATGCCCTTGTAACGCCAACGGCTCCCACTGTCGCCTTTTCCCTTGGAGAAAAGGCCGCCGACCCGTTGTCCATGTACCTATCTGACATCTGCACCATACCTGTGAACCTGGCAGGGTTGCCTGCCCTGTCCGTGACCTGCGGTTTCAACGAAGGCATGCCGGTTGGGCTGCAGCTCATCGGCCCTCACTTCGCTGAGGGAACCCTTCTCCGGCTCGGATACGCATTAGAGCAGTCAACCGATTTCCACCGCCGCAGACCGCCTCTGACCAAGACACAGGAGTGGGACCGGAACATGGAGGAGGCTCCAGATAATGCGGTATGAAATGGTCGTTGGACTTGAGGTCCATATAGAGCTCAGCACTGAGAGCAAGATGTTCTGCGATTGTTCGGCGAAGTTTGGCGGTGAAGCCAACACCCATGTCTGCCCCGTTTGCCTGGGGATGCCCGGTGTGCTGCCCGTGCCGAACAAGAAGGCCATAGACTACGCCATGAGGGCTTCTCTGGCGCTAAACTGCCAGATTGCCCCCTTCACCAAGTTCGACCGTAAAAACTACCATTACCCCGACATGCCGAAGGACTACCAGATATCCCAGTATGACAAACCGATAGGTTCCAACGGCTATGTGGTTATCAGGACCGATAAGGGGGATCGGCGCATCGGTATCCGCAGGCTGCATATGGAAGAGGATACCGGGAAATCCCTTCATGAAGGGGTGGCGGCAGGGTCCCTCCTGGATTTCAACCGTGCGGGCGTACCCCTGATAGAAATCGTCTCCGAGCCCGACATACGCACTGCCGAGGAGGCCCGGCTCTATCTCCAGAAAATCCGCACCATCATGCTCTACACGGGCGTCTCCGACGTGAAAATGGAAGAAGGCTCGATGCGCTGCGACGCCAACATCTCCCTCCGCCCGGAGGGGAGTTCCGAGTTCGGCACACTGGTTGAGATCAAGAACATGAACTCCTTCCGCTCCGTTCAGCGGGCACTGGAGTACGAGGCTGCGAGACAGCAGTCCGTGCTGGAAAGCGGCGGGCGTATCGTGCGTGAAACGCGGCACTGGGACGAAGGCCGCGGGGTGACGTTCTCCTCGCGCAGCAAAGAAGAGGCCCACGATTACAGGTACTTCCCGGACCCGGACCTGGTCCCGCTGGAAATCAATCAGGAATGGGTGGACGAGGTCAGGCGTGCCCTTCCCGAGTTGCCCGACCAGCGCTTCCGCCGTTACGTTGAGGAATACAACCTGCCGGCCTACGATGCTCGCGTCCTGGTGGAAGACTTGGCGCTGGCCGGGTTCTTCGATGAAGCCGTTGCCGCCGGGGCCAACCCCAAGGCGGCCAGCAACTGGATCATGGTGGACCTGCAGGGGCTGCTGAAAGGCGAGGGCAAGAGCATATCCGAGGTCAAGATAAAGCCGTCCCACCTCACTCAGCTGATTGACCTGATCGAAAAGGCAACCATCAGCGGAAAGATAGCCAAGGACGTCCTGGTTGAGGTCTGCTTTACAGGCAAGGACCCGGAGTCGGTCGTCAAGGAAAAGGGACTGGTTCAGATTACGGACGAATCGGCCCTTATCAAGGCGGCAGAAGAGGTTCTGGCCGCCAACCCCGGCCCCGTAGAGGACTACAGAAAGGGCAAAAAGAATGCCATCGGCTTCCTGGTCGGCCAGCTCATGAAGGCTACCCGTGGCAAGGCAAACCCCGGATTGGCCAACGATATCCTGCGTAAATTGCTCGACGGATCAGTTTAATGACCACCGTCCGGTAAACCATAGCGAGCGGTCGTTATCCCATGAGCCTTTTTTCCCGTTGCTGGGGGCGGACCGCAGCATACTGCGCCTGAGGCAAGCCGGTTCGGGCCTGTTTTGAGCCCTTTCAAACTCCTGCCTGACCAGTTCAAACTGTTGCCTTATCGGGCTTTCAGGTGGCATTTGCTTGATGGCTTCCTCCACCCGTTCGATCCGTGCGACAGTATCCGGCTCCTCCGGGGGTGCGTCTACAAAAGCCACTTCCTCTGGATCCTCCAGGGGAACCGGCAACTCCGCAACTATCTGCAATTGCACCGGGTCATCCGCCGCCTGCATCGGTACGGGGAGGATCACCTTTTCCTCTTCCAAAGCGAAACTGGGAGTTTCCTCTATTTCAACGGGTTCAGCTTCAATCTGGATAGGAATCCCCACCGGGTCATCACATTGGGGCCGATCTCGGATCTCTTCACCCCGAAAGAGGCGTTGAAAAAACCTGAAAAAGGACATTTACATTACCTCCGGAACCGGGTAGGGTTCTCGTGTAGAGTATGAAAACAGGGGCTGGTCCGATGCCTGTCCAGCAGGAACTACAACTAGGGATATACATCCATATTCCTTTCTGCCTAAAGAGGTGCGCCTATTGCGACTTCACGATGATCCCCTACACGGCCCAGAGGGAGGCGCAGTTCCTTACGGCCATCAAGCGGGAGGCCGCACTGCTTTCCGGTTCCCCTTGCGCGAAGGGTCGCCGCCCCGTAACCCTTTACGCCGGTGGCGGCACTCCGTCGGCCCTTACACCTGAAGGTATTGGCGCCCTGTTTTAGATTATGCAGCAAAACTTTGATCTTACAGACGTAACAGAGGTTACTATTGAGGTCAACCCGGAAACCGCTACCCGGGACCGCCTGGAGGCATTTAAGAGGGGCGGGGCCACCCGGTTGAGCATAGGATTTCAAGCGTGGGATGACCAACTGCTCAGGGTAATTGGTCGTGACCATACGGTAGACGATTTCCTAAAGGCCTGTCAAACGGCCCGCAACCTCGGGTTCTCCAACCTGAACCTGGACCTCATTTACGGCCTGCCCGGGCAAACCCCGGGGTCTTGGCATGAGACACTCCTCCGTGCGGTTTCCCTTGAACCACAACACATTTCAGCCTATGGCCTGCAAGTCGAAGAGGGTACCGCGCTGAAACGGTGGATCGAATCGGGAAGGCTCTCCCCGGCAGGCGAGGACCTGTCCGCGGAGATGTATGAACAGTGCATCGAAACCCTGGTCTCCTGCGGTTTTGAACACTACGAGATATCCAATTTCGCCATGCCAGGATACAGGTCCCGGCACAACCTCCTTTATTGGGACAACCAGGAGTATCTGGGCCTGGGGCCGGGCGCGCACTCCCATTGCGGACAACGGCGATGGGAGAACACCGGGCGCCTGGACGTTTACGAAAAAAGCCTGGCGCAAGGCCGGCTCCCTGTTGAGAATGAAGAGGAATTGGACCGGCGCCGCGAGATGAGCGACACCGTTATACTGGGGTTAAGGAAGATAGAGGGGTTGTCCCTTGACCACTTCCGTCAACGCTTCGGGCAATGCGTTCAGAACGTATACCGGGTAGAACTGGAGGGTCTGATTCGTGAGAGGCTTCTTGAGGTTACCCCCACACACCTTCGGCTGACTGGAAAGGGGCTTCCCCTGGCTAACCTGGTCTTTGCCGCCTTCGTATAGGTTATAATTGCCGTTAGGGGGTTGGCCATTGCTGTTCTTGTCGGTCCTATTGAGCATTGCCATTGGGGCGCTGCGTGGGGGTTCACTGCGCGACCTCGGCCAGATCCGGTTTGAGAAACCGTGGCTCCTCTTCCTGGCCTTTCTCTTCAGGACCTCGATCGAACTCGTCGGGCGCTGGGGAGTGGAGGGTTTCTCGGATTACAGTCCGTGGCTAATTGGCCTCTCTTATCTTTTAATTATCAAAGCGGCATCATTAAACCGCGCCCTTCCCGGCATGAGCGTTTTGGGACTGGGCGTATTGGCCAATTTCATTGTAATCAGCCTGAACGGTGGAAAGATGCCGGTTTCCACCACGGCACTCCTGAAAACGGTGGACCCAGTTACCAGAGCCATGCTGGAAGCGGGGAGGGATCCGGTGCATCAGCTCCTGAGGTCGGATACGGTCCTGCCGTTTCTCACCGATATATTCTACCTGCCCCCTCCGGTGCCCCTTGTCTTCAGCATCGGGGACATCCTGATTTGCACAGGCGTTTTCCTGCTCATACAGAGCGGGATGAGGACCCAACAAGGTCAAGGAACTGTTCTTCCGTAATAACCGGCACGCCCAATGCCCGG
>DYIG01000026.1:0-9186 GCA_020723725.1 Thermaerobacter marianensis
CCGTCGACTCACTGTCATGACGCAATTTTACACAATGGTTAGCATGCGTTCTAGAGGCTTGAGAGCCCACTCCCGTGATTCATCGGGGACCGTTATCCGGTTGACCACCCTTCCTTCAAGCAGGTTGTCCAGTGCCCACAACAGGTGCTGCGGGCTGATCCGGTACATGGTCGAACAGGGGCAAACGATTTCGTCCAACGTGGTGATGATCTTGTCCGGATTCTCCTGGGCCAGGCGGCTCACCAGGTTGATCTCTGTCCCGACTGCCCAACGGGTTCCCGCCGGTGATTCACTGACCGTTTTAATGATGAACTCCGTGGACCCGCAGGCATCGGCCAGCCTCGTTACCTCGTAGCGGCACTCGGGGTGCACGACAACCTGTGTTTCCGGGAACTGCCCCCTGATTCTCTCTATCTGTTCAGGTGTGAAACGCATGTGCACGGAACAATAGCCGTTCCACAGGAAGAGGCGAAGCCTGTCCCCGTCAAGGTTCTTGATTGCGCTGTGAGGGTCTGGGGTGAGTTTACCCAGTGACCTCCTCCAGACGGCAATCTGCTCAAAGGGTATCCCCAGCCTGACCGCGGTGTTCCTGCCCAGGTGTTCATCCGGGAAGAAGAGGGCCGTTTGTGC
This sequence comes from Thermaerobacter marianensis, assembly GCA_020723725.1. GTDB lineage: Bacteria > Bacillota > Sulfobacillia > DYIH01 > DYIG01 > DYIG01. The sequence continues at coordinate 631 of DYIG01000026.1, forward strand.
CCTCTCAAGCGCCCATTTCATAACAGAATGGGCGTTGGAGGAGGTGCAAACGGCGCCCCCGTGGCGTCCGACAAAGGCCTTGAGTTCGGCGGAGGAATTGATATAACAGACCGGCAGGGGTTCGCCATTAATCAGGGATGTGATCTCATCCCAGCATTCACCCACCTGTTCCGCCGGGGCCATATCCGCCATGGAACAGCCGGCACTGAGATCGGGGAGGATCACGGCCTGATCGGGCCGGGTGAGAATGTCGGCCGTTTCGGCCATGAAATGGACCCCACAGAAGATAATGTATAGTGCTTCGTCCTGCTGGGCCGCCCACCTGGCCAGTTTAAGTGAATCCCCCCGGAAATCGGCGAATTTTATAACCTCATCACGCTGATAGTGGTGTCCGAGTATAACGAGTTTCTTGCCGAGTTTCGCTTTTGCGGCGGTTATCCTGTGATCCAGTTCCTCGTCCGTCAGTTCGGCATACTCGTTTGGCAAGGGTTGCTGTATCAATAGCTGGGACTGTTCTTCCATGCGTGTGCCCCCTTCAGTTCCCCATTTTACCTGAAAGAGAGAACGGGGGCGTGCCATGTGTCACATTTTGTCTAACGAGGACCGCCGGTATCCACGTTGCCACCCTTCTTACGGATGATCTCCACGGCCCTCTCCATGTCCTTGCCGGACTCCCCGGATTCGTCCAAGGCGACCGTAAGCAGGTATTGGTGGCCTCCGACAAGTCCGGTGCCCCCTTTGGCCAGGCCGCTTGCGGACGGGTCAACGGCCCCTGCCACCCGCTGGTCCCAGGACTCCGGGCCGACCAGCGTCTGTGGCCAGGGTTGGTCCTCCAGCCGTCCGCGTTCTGAGGGGCGCCAGCTCACCTCGTCAACCTGAACGTTCTTGAATCCCGCTTCACGGAGCTCTTTTTCCGCGGATCGGGCCGACCCTGCCTCGGGGAAGGTCGCCATCACGCTGCGGGCCTGGAAGTCCCGGCTGCCGCCCGGCAGGTATTTTCTCGGATCAAGGGTATCCATCTTGCCACCCCCTGTATTTGGTTAGGATGAGCCGAATTCGTTTTTGGCATACAGGTATTCGACAAGCCTTGAGGCAATAGGTATCCACCAAGGGAGGGTGGAGCCTTGGCATTCTTAGCCCTTAAATTCAGCCGCCGCATGGCGGTCATTCTGGTCCTTAGCCTCTTCAGCGCGATTCTTGTTGGCCAGGGTTTGCGGGCTGCGGGGCAGCGTGTGGCACAGACCGCCCTGGTTGGCAGGGTCATAGTGGTGGACGCGGGTCACGGCGGGGTGGATCCGGGGACGGTCGGTCCTGGTGGGATACTTGAAAAGGATATCGTGCTCGATATAGCCCTTCGCTTGCAGGATCTCCTGGAGAAGGCCGGGGCGAAGGTGGTCATGACACGGACCACGGATACGGATGTGAGCGGTTACGAAGACCCCTGGCACCCAAACCGCTACAAGAAGGACATCTATAGACGGGCGGAGATTGTAGAGGAGACCTCACCTGACGTCCTCATCAGCATCCATGCCAATGCGGACAGAAGCCCCAGCTCTTACGGGGCACAGGTGTTTTACAGGCCCGACAGCCTGGGTCAGAACAAGCGCCTGGCGGAAACCATACAAGGGGAACTAAAGGCTTTGGTAGACGGCGCAAGGCCCAACACCAGCGACGATATACGGCAGTTTATTCTGGAAAAGTCCCCGGTACCGGCAGCGACGGTGGAGGTAGGGTTTCTCAGTAACAGCCGGGAGGCCCGGTTACTAAACACCCCCGATTACAGGGGCCGGGTTGCCTGGGCGATCTTCATAGGGCTGGCCAGGTATTTCCTTGAAAGCGACCGCCTTGCCGGTATAGGGGCGGAAGCGCTGTAAGGGCAGCGTCAGCCTGCTCACCTTTTGCTCTTCTTGCCAATGATGTGCAGGATGAACATGGCCATGGGGAAGAGGATGAGGGTGCCGATTGCTGCCCACAGCCCATACCGTTTGAGGAAGTCCATCAGGGGTTGGCTGACGAAAAACGACCCGTAAAGCCACACGGCGCACCACAGCGTGCCCCCTATGCCGCTGGCCAAGGTGAATTTCCGCAGGTCCATCCCGGCGACCCCCGCACCTATAATGGTGGGGGTCCGGATGATCCCGATAAAGCGAGCGGCAAACGCGGTGAGGGCGCCGTAGCGTTCAAACCAGCGGTGCGCCGCATCCAATTGGGGCTGCCCGACCCCAAGCAGGCGGCCGTGTCTTTCCACCAAGTAGAGCCCCGCCCGTCGGCTGATCTTGTACCCGGCTATGTTGCCTGCCAGGTTGGCGATGGCCCCTATCAATACAGCTATAAGCATGTTTACCTTGCCAGTCTTGGCCGCCAGCGCCGCCACCAGGAACACAGGTTCGTACGGTACCCAGGGAAGCCCCAGCCCCTCCAAAACCAACAACCCAAAGAGAGAAAGGTAAATGTACAATGGGCTTGCGGCCTGAAGTCCCTCAATCAGATTCATGACCGCCCTCCAAACCACGCCCTGCGCTGGCCACCCTGGCGAGGATGCTCTGTGCGCCGTAGACCTGATCCCCAACGGCAGCCACGAATTCGATCTCCTTGTGGAAGATGATGAGATCCACTTGTGACCCCCTGGCTATGAAGGAGAGCTTTTGCCCGGGTTTGAGCTGATCGCCATTCTTAACAAAACAGGTTATCTTGTTGACGAACTTGTCCGCGATTTCCACGACCGCCAGGCGCAGGTCCCTCCCCTTGATGAAGATGGTGTTTCTCTCGTTTATAAGGTGGTACCGGCGGGCGAACAGGTCCACGGCCCGGCGCAGATAAGTCAACCTGATATACTCCCATAGATCCACCATCGGCAGGTTAAGCCCGGTTTGGGTGTGAACGATTTTTTCCACCCGCCCGGCGATGGGAGAGTAGTTGAAGTGCACGTCCAGGGGGGACATGTATATCCCGATAATCCAACCCTCACGTCCCGCATCACCCTTCACCTTGTGGATCTCTTCAAGCTCAATCCTCTCCCCGATTTTTTCGGCGTATATCTTGCCTTCCTTAATCGGGCGGATGTAGATTACTTTCCCGTCAGCGGGCGATAAGATCAACCCGTTGCCCGAAGGAGGTTTTCGAATGGGGTCGCGATAAAACCAGACGCGCCGGAGGAAAATGAGTGCCGACAGCACAAAGGCGCCTGCTATGCCAATTGTCCAGAGTAACGCCTTCACCACTCCTGCCTCGCTTTCATGAGGATGTAGGGCGCCTTGACCAGATAGTAACCAACGATGCCTGCGACGACCTTGGCCGGGTTAAGCCTCGTCCGAGGGGGGTGTTTCTCGGCCAGGATGCCCGTACGATAAGCGCCATCCAGGGCCGCGTATGTAACGATGGTTCCGGAGCGGTCATGCAGTCTGCGTACCTCTTGGGCAGGGGGGTGCAGGAAAAGGTCCTCCGGAACCGGACAAAAGGAGGAGAGCTGATTGTACAGTCCCCTGATTTCCTTGGTCGCAGAGTAGCCGCCGCAGGCAACGGCAGCCCGTAGACTATTGTAGACACCGATATCCCCCGGGAAACGGGTTTTTAGGTTGGCTATGGCTTTGATGCAATGGAGGAGGTACCGGAGGCGCCGGAGGTCCCAGAACGGGTCGAAGGCCCGTATCTCGATGGTCCCCAGCCTCTTGGATATGATCACGTCCTGAAACCGGTATTCCCTGTCTTCCCTGAGGGGGCCGAGGGCAAAGGAGTTCAATAACCGGTAGGAAAGTCCGGCTTTCCAGTCGCCGGCAACAGGTGAATTCAGTGTGGTACACACCAGGAGCGGCAGGAAGTGCACGATGTTACGGTAGGTCAGGTCGAGATCGATCATGCCGCCCACGTGGACGTGGAGACCGCAGGTACTGCTTGGGGTTTGGCGATCCAGGAGGTGTCCCAGCGGAACGATAAGGCCTGCCGACACCGAAGCCAGGTCTGTGCGCCTCCGGGCCAGTTCATCCACCACAGATTCCGGTGAGGTGTGGGGTGAGGTCGCTATCTCCACCCCGCTCATTAGCCCCTTGCCTATATCCCTGCCACGGGCGAAATTCGAAGCGGAGTGGGTGTAATAGTGGCGCGGGTCCATCCACAAGAGTCGTGCCAGGTAGTAGAGGGATTGCAGTGAGGGGCTGTCCGGTTCGGTGATGAAGACTTCCTCTTCCACCCCCAGGGTTATTTCTTGAGTCATGGCAGGTCCCCATAAGAGCCACTGAGTCGCCTGACCGGTTGTTCCCGGTGGACGCCCGTTGCAGCTTTTCTCTTGATCTTGGCGCAGCACCCTGGTTGTGTAAGGTCGACTTTCAGGAAGACCTCGGGCCTGGATACGTGTGACATCATAAACCGCGGCATCACCTTGACCTGGCTTTGGTATGCGAGGATAGCCCTGCGTTTGGCCTCTATTGCCAACCGGGTAGGGTCGACCACCGCCGGGGATGGGTCTGCATCGGCGCCCTCAAGCCACTGGTCCATGTGGCTTGTCAACTTATTAGCCATGACGATGCGCCATTCCTCACGGTGAATGGTGTATTCAAGCAGCGTTTTCACTGGCGAATCCTGGAGAGCTGTGCGCACAAACAGGGCAGTGGCGTGGTGATCGGGATGGAGATCGGCAAGGGAGGGCGCGACCACCGTCTCAGGATTATACTCAGTAATTATTTGCTTTAATTGATTAACGAGCTCCTGACCGGTGTATGGTACGCCGATATCCCGGGACCGTTCATAGGGGACAGTGTTCTGCTTCGTGTATGGGGATCGATAGGATTTGCTCCAGCTGACTGTCCATAAATTTGCCAGACCCCGGTCAGGGAAACCGAGGAAGATGACGTCCTGGCTTTGAACACCCAGGTTTCTCAGCGCCTCAATGGCCTCCTGGCGCCGGATCAACCCCAGGGATATGAAGTCTTTGCTGCTGAGGCGGACCTTTTCCATGGTTCTGCCGCCAGCTATCCGGAACCCGTCACCGTTTGTCACGATAACGACCTTGACCTGTCCCCCTGCGGCCACGTGTTGTTGGATAAACGCCCCGGCTCCGAGTGTCTCGTCATCGGGGTGGGGTGCGACTACGAGCAGGCGTGATTGTTCACGGGAGTGTAAAGGCATGATCGGTCCCATGCTAGCCAGTGCGGAGGGTAAAGGGTAGTTAAGGCTACCAATGATCAAACAGACAAATAAAAGGAAGAAGACTATCAACAATAAAGCAAGGCGAAACCCCCTCGCCCTTGCCACACCGCCCGGCATTTATTGTATCCCACCTGTAAACATAATTAAGTACCCATCATTTCATTTTAAGTAACTGAAATAAAATGATAACTTATTTCGACACTGATTGAGCCGATTCTTTAGCACTTTTCTTAAATGGCAATAAAGTGGTAGTCTGGTTGTATATGAAAATTGACAATAAAAAATTGACCCACCTATAATGAACCTTGCTTGTCGCCGGAAGGGGAGAAGAATATGCATTGGAAAAGGAATAGCGGCCTGATTCTGGCATTGATTTTTGTTATTGTAGGCGGTGCCGCTTTTTATTTCCTTAAAGTAAACAGCCTTTGGGCAAATATTAAAAAAGGCCTCGACATTCAGGGCGGAATCCATGTCGTTTATGAAGGGGTGGATGCGCCCGGCATGCCTGTCACTGATGCATCCATGGAGAAAGCACGCAACATAATCGAACAGCGTATCAACGGCCTCGGGGTGGCGGAGCCGCTTGTTCAGCGTCAAGGCGATAAACGCATTATCGTCGAACTGCCTGGCATCAAGGACCCTGAAAAGGCCGTAGATATGATCGGCCGCACAGCGCTCCTTGAATTCAAGGATGAGAGCGGCAAGGTGATTGTTACCGGTAAGGACCTGGATCCCCGTGGGATAGACACGCAGATCACTCAGGGTAACCAGGTGGTGGTGACTCTCCAATTTAAAGGGGAGGGCATAAAACGGTTCGCCGAGGCGACCCGTGAGGCTGTGAAATCCGACCCTAAGAAGAAGATTGCCATCTACCTTGATGGCCAGTTAATTCAGAACCCGACGGTTCAAAGCCCGATTGACAACGGGAGCGCGCAGATTACGGGGTATGAATCCCTCGAGGATGCCCGCAATGTTGCCATAGCCCTGCAGTCCGGCGCCCTTCCTGTTAAGTTAAATATCATCGAGAACCGTACCATAAGCCCGACCCTCGGTACGGATTCACTGAAGAAGAGTGAATTTGCCGCGATGATCGGCATCGTGGCGGTTGCGGCGTTCATGTTCCTCTTCTACCGTATACCGGGTTTCTGGGCCGACTTCGCTCTGCTTGTCTACCTGCTCCTTTTCATGGGTATCCTTTTCGCCATCAAGGCCACCCTTACGCTCCCCGGCATAGCGGGTTTGGTTCTGTCGGTAGGTATGGCTGTTGATGCTAATGTAATTATCTTTGAGCGAATCAAGGATGAGATCAGGAAGGGTAAGACGATCCGTTCCGCCCTTGATGCCGGTTTCGCCAACGCCTTCAGGGCCATCCTGGACTCCAACGTGACGACCCTGCTTGGCGCTGCCATTTTGTTCTGGCTGGGGAGCGGACCGGTCCGCGGGTTTGCCCTTACATTGGCCCTGGGTGTAATCCTGAGCATGCTTACAGCTATCGTCCTGACGAAGCATCTGCTGCGCCTGCTGGTGAACGTGGGGCTAAAGCCCGGCCCGTTGTTCTTCCTTGCGCCGGTCAACGGTTCGGGAGCGGCGGGCGTCAAGGGTGTTGCTTCAACAGCAGGGGGTGAGCGCAGGTGAGATATAACCTGGATATAATCAAGCATTCCAAAATATGGCTGGTTATTTCGGGCTTTATGGCGCTTATAGCCTTGGTTTCATTACTGGTACGAGGTTTGAACTACGGTATCGATTTCATGGGCGGCACGATTATGGACGTCAAGTTCGACAAGGTCGTGACCACCGGACAGGTACGCGACGCGCTGAAAAACAAGGGCCTGGATGATGCGGTCATCCGCGAGACCGAGCTGGTTGGCACCGGCGGCTCTGAGTTCATCATCACCACGCGTCCGTTAACTGAGGAGCAGCGTCGTGACGTGGTTTCCGAAATGGAAAAGGCCCTGGGGAAGACTGCTGTACTGAGTGTGGATAATGTTACTCCGGTTGTTGGCGCCGAACTTAAAAAGGATGCCTTGCTTGGCATCGTTTTGGCCACTCTCGGCATGCTTATCTATATTACAATCCGGTTCGAGTGGAGATTCGGTCTAGCGGCTGTTATTGCCCTTCTGCACGACGTCTTCCTGACAGTGGGCTTCTTCTCTTTGTTACAGATTCCAGTTGATACGGCTTTTATCGCCGCCATCCTTACCGTATTCGGTTATTCTATAAATGATACGATCGTCGTGTTCGACCGCGTGCGTGAAAACCTGGCCGCCCGCAAAAAGGATTCGCTTGAGAGCCTGGTTAACACGAGCATTAATGAGGTTCTCGTCCGTTCGATTAATACGGTAGTGACGACCCTGCTGGCCATTATCGCGGTGTATTTATTCGGTGGAAAGACCCTTAAGGACCTTGCACTGGCCCTTACGGTCGGCATAGCTTTCGGGGCCTACTCGTCCATTTTTGTTGCCAGCCCGGTCTATGTCTTGATCAACCGCATGCGTTTAGGGAAGAAGGGCGCCCGGACTGCTGCTCCCCGCACCGCTTAAGTCCTTGGGAAGCCCGATGGCCCCCTTGAACTTGACCAAGGAATACCAGCCCCCCTTGCGGGGGCTTTTTAATTTTTCTTTAATGCCGATATGACTTAATAACTCCAGGCCAACTATTCCTGAAAGCGGGAGGAGAGGAAATGAAACACGGGTTTTTTGTCCACTGGCCGGTGGCGCTCCTACTGACCAGTGTAGGGCTTGATCTCTGGGCCATGTGGAAAGCTAAGGCCGAGCCACGCAAGGCAGCCTACTACACCCTCCTAATTGGGGTTGGGGGAGGTATCCTGGCTTTCATCTCCGGCGTATTCCTGGAAGAACGCATGGAGGAAAGGTTTGAGCGTTTTGCTGAAGCCGCTGGCGGCATGGGCGGTCCCATGGGCGGTGCGATGGCTAACCTGGAGATACACCGGGCTTTGGCATTGGTGGCTATGCTGGTATTTATAGGCCTCGCGGTCTGGCGTTATAAGACCAGTGATTTCGAGGACAAGGAGATGCCTAACCTGTATCTGGGTGCCGCCATCCTTGGCGCGGTTCTTATCCTGGCGACTGGGTTTTTTGGTGGTTCGATTCGCGGCGCGGAGGAGCGAGAGCGCCGCGAGGGTGGTGGAGGGTACTACCAACGGTACGATGAGCCCGCGTTTGAGAGAGGACGGTTTGAACGCGGGGAGAACGGGATGCGCCCTGAGCAGTTTGAACGCGGTCGCGGCGAAGGTTTCTACCGGTAATCCGCTATTGCCAGGGAATTCTTGGGAAATGGGGCTTGACCGGCCTCGTTCATATCAGAAAATCTGATTTTCTGATTTTCTGATTTTCTGATTTACTGAGTGGAATACGTTTCTGAGATCTGGACTCTATGAGCGTAACGAGAAGC
>DYIG01000026.1:9196-13790 GCA_020723725.1 Thermaerobacter marianensis
CCCCCGTGGCGCTTCTCGTTAGCCCTGACCCACCGCGAATTGTTTCTTCTCAGGCGGGGAGGCTTCGGTACGGCTGACGATCATTTCATCGACCGACATGCCTGAGGGGATCATGGGGAAGACATTGGCCTCCCGCTCCACAACCGCATCCAGGACCACTGGGCCGGGGTGCTTCCTGGCTTCCGCCAGCGCATCGGCCAGCTCGGCGGGGTTGGTTGCGCGCAAACCCTTGGCGCCAAAGGCCGCGGCAAGCTTGACGAAATCGGGCGTCTCCCCGAGGTCGACCTGGGAGTATCGTTTTTGGTAGAACAGCTGCTGCCACTGGCGAACCATTCCCAGGTAGCGGTTATTGAAGATTACCACGCGCACGGGGATGTTATGGCTTACTGCCGTCGCCCGCTCCTGGCAGTTCATCAGGAAGCTGCCGTCACCGCTGATCAGCCAGACCTCTTCATCCGGGCAGCCGACCTTGGCGCCGAGAGCTGCGGGTAGACCGAATCCCATCGTTCCTAGCCCGCCTGAGGTCAGGAACTGGCGAGGGCGGGAAAACGGGTAAAAGAGAGCTGTCCACATCTGGTGCTGTCCCACATCCGTTACGATTATGGCTTCCCCTTCGGTTATGCGATGGACCTCCCAAAGGAGGTGGTGAGGTTGGAGGGGACCACTGGCGGACTGGTGCACCGGACCCCCCTGCAGGCCTGCCCCCGCGCCTGCCAGCAGGTTTACACTTGCCGGGTGGCAGGTGCCGTCCGTTGCCTGGTTCAGGTCATGGCAGGGATAGGGCACAGGGTGTTTCCGGCTCCAGTTGTATATCTCGCCCCACCATTCACTACAGTGCTTGTTTTTGACGTGGGGGATCAGCGCTTTGAGAACCTGCTTGACATCCCCGACAACGGAGAGGTGCGGCATGATGTTTTTTCCGATTTCCGCCGGGTCTATGTCCACGTGCGCAACCTGAGCCTTTGGGGCAAATTTGTGCAGCGCGCCCGTTACACGGTCATCGAACCGGACCCCCAAGGCAATTATGAAATCGGCATGGGAAGTGGCCCGGTTGGCTGGGAAGGTCCCGTGCATTCCGACCATCCCCAGGAACTGCCCGCTTGTGCCGGGGAACCCCCCCAGGCCCATCATAGTGGAGATAACTGGAGCGTTGGTGATCTTCGCCAGTTCCAAAACCTCCGGGGATGCGTCGGCCGTTATAACCCCGCCGCCGATGAATATGAGCGGCTTGCGGGCGCGATTGAGCGCGCGTGCCACATCCTGGACCGCCTCCGGATCAAACTTCCTAAAAGGGCGGTACCCGGGGATGCGCGGTTTCACAGGGCACTTTTCGAAAGAGGCACTGACGTTCATGATGTCCTTGGGAATATCGATCAGTACGGGTCCAGGCCTGCCCGTGGTGGCGATGTAAATCGCTTCAGATATTATTTTGGGCAGTTCCAAGGGGTCTTTTACCAGGTAGTTGTGTTTGGTTATCGGGAGGGTGATCCCGGTGATATCCGCCTCCTGGAAGGCATCGCGTCCCAGGGCGTCCGTGGGAACCTGGCCGGTGATGGCCAGCACAGGCACGGAATCCATGTAAGCGGTGGCAAGCCCGGTGACAAGGTTTGTAGCCCCGGGACCGGACGTGGCGAAGCAGACCCCGATACGTCCGGTGGCACGGGCGTAGGCATCGGCAGCATGGGCCGCGGCCTGCTCGTGACGCACGAGGATGTGCCGGAGCGGCGAGCCGTAAAGGGCGTCATATACCGGTAGAATGGCACCCCCAGGGAACCCAAATACTGTATCTATGCCATTCTCCAGCAGGCATTCAATTATAACCTGAGACGCTCTCGTAGCCATTTACCCAATCCCCCTGGAGGCCCGGTGAAAAAGGTCCATCTGCCGACTCTCATCGTCGCTCGTCCCTGCGGCATACCGTGAAGTACGCCTCACTCCTCGCTCCTCGGCGCCTTGCATCTGAACCTTTTTGACCGGGCCTTGTAACAATAAGTTTTTCACCATACTCCTAGTTCTTCAGTTTATACCGGCATCTGGTAAACGGAAAGGGGCTTCCGCCGACCGGTCCCTGTTTTCTTCTTCATCAGTGAAAACGGCTCCGCGGCTGGCCGAACTGACCATGCGGGAGTAACGGGCCAGGTAACCGGTTGAAATTTTGGGCTGGGGTGCCTGCCAGGCGGAGCGCCTCTTTTCCAGTTCCTCCAATGTTACCTCGATATTTAGGCGTCTGGCCGGGATGTCAATGTGGACGATATCCCCCTCTTGAACAAGGGCCATTGGCCCTCCGGCCATTGCTTCAGGGGATACATGGCCAATGGAGGCCCCGCGTGTAGCGCCGGAGAACCGGCCGTCGGTTATCAGGGCTACTGAGGTATCCAGCCCCATACCGGCGACTGCGGAGGTTGGCGTAAGCATCTCCCTCATGCCCGGGCCGCCGCGGGGTCCCTCATAACGGATGATGATGACGTCCCCGGGTTTTATCTTCTTGCCGAGGATGCTGGCCACGGCTTCCTCCTCGCTGTTGAAGACCCGGGCAGGGCCGCTGTGTCTCTGCATTTCAGGGTCGACAGCCCCTGCCTTGACGACCGCGCCTTCAGGCGCCAGGTTGCCCCACAATACGGCCAGACCCCCGCTTTCCAGGAAGGGGTTCTCAAGCGGCCTGATAACCTGCCGGTCTCTTACACGAGCCCGTAGTATCTGTTCCCCTATAGTTTGCCCGCTTACCGTCAGGGAATCAAGCTCAAGCATTTTAGTGCGAGCAAGCTCTTTCAGGACGGCCTGCACACCGCCGGCCCGATGCAGGTCCTCCATGTAATGCTCCCCTGCGGGGCTCAGCTTGCAAATCTGGGGGACCTTGCGGCTGATTTCGTCCACCAGCCGCAGGTCAAACGGAACCCCCGCCTCATGTGCGATGGCGGTAAGGTGCAGGATCGTATTGGTCGAACAGCCGACTGCCATATCGAAGCAGATGGCATTGTAAAAGGCCTTGTCGGTGAGGATATCAAGGGGCCGGATATCCTTTCGCAGCAGATCCATCACCTGGCGCCCGGTTTCTTTTGCCAGTCGCAGGCGTCCGGAATCAACGGCCGGAACGGTCCCGTTTCCGGGCAGGGCCAGTCCCATGGCTTCTGTCAGACAGTTCATGGAATTGGCGGTGAACATGCCGGAGCAGGAGCCGCAACCGGGGCAGGCGCTGGCCTCGAGTTCGGCCAGCTCGTCTTCCGTCATGCTGCCGGCCTGGACGCGTCCCACGGCCTCGAAGACATTACTCAGGCTTACCGCCTGACCCTGAAACCGGCCGGAGAGCATCGGGCCGCCGCTGACGAATATCGAGGGCAGGTTCAGCCTGGCCGCTGCCATGAGCATACCGGGCACAATCTTGTCGCAGTTGGGTATGAAGACCAGGGCATCCAAAGCGTGACCCTCTACCATTACCTCAACAGAGTCGGCTATGAGCTCGCGGCTGGCCAGGGAGTAGTGCATGCCGCGATGGTTCATGGCCAGACCGTCGCACACCCCGATGGTTGGGAACTCAAGCGGGGGGCCGCCAGCCATGCGTATCCCCGCTTTGACGGCCTCCTTGACCTTATCCAGCATGAAATGCCCGGGGACCAGCTCGCTGAAGGCGTGCACCACCCCGATGAAAGGTTGCCTCATTTCGGCATCAGTGAAGCCCAGCGCCCGGAGAAGTGACCTGTGAGGCGCCTTCTGGACGCCCTCTTTCATCGCCGTAGAACGCAGTTTCATTTCAGACATCCCCGCCCATTCCTTTCCGTCCAGATGTGCTGGTCAGCATGGTCTCCAGTTGCTTACCTACGGCCTGACCCATTTCCATGGTGCCGACCAGGGTTGAGCCTTCCTGCCAGATGTCCCGGGTCCGTAGCCCGCTGGCCAGCACCTGGCTTACCGCGTCTTCGATTGCCTGGCTGAGTTCCGGCATGCCGAGGCTGAATCGGAACATCATGGCGCAGGAAAGTATGGTCGCCAGGGGGTTGGCCACGCCCTGCCCGGCTATATCGGGGGCAGAGCCGTGGACCGGTTCGTAGAGGCCAGGTCCGGGGGAGCCCAGGCTGGCTGAAGGCAGCAGACCCATTGAGCCCGCCAGGGCTGCCGCCAAATCGCTCAATATGTCGCCAAACATGTTCTCAGTGAGGATTACATCATAATCCGAAGGCCGGAACACGAGGCGCATGGCCGTCGAGTCCACAAGCTGGTGATCCAGGGTGACATCCGGGTAGCCCGCAGCAACTTCAGTTACAACCTGGCGCCAAAGCCGGGAGCTTTCCAGGACGTTTGCCTTGTCAACGGAAGTGACCTTGCCCCGGCGTTGCCTTGCGGCTTCAAAGGCTAAACGCGCGATGCGCCGGATTTCGCTGCTGGTGTAAAGCATGGTGTCATACGCTTTTTCTTCGTCAAGGCCCTCTGGCCCGGCAGGTGAAAGGATCTCTCTGCCGCGTGGCCCGAAGTAAAGGCCGCCGGTCAGTTCACGGAATATGATCATGTCGACGCCGACTCCGGCTATGTCAGGCCTTATCGGGCAGGCTGATTCCAGCCCCGGGCGCAGAGCTACCGGTCTCAGGTTGGCAAAGAGGCC
>DYIG01000027.1 GCA_020723725.1 Thermaerobacter marianensis
CTGATATCTTTGTGGTGCGAAACGTCACTATTACCGGGCTAAATCATTTGACGGCGACTGAAATTCAAGATGCGGCGGGGCTTTCCAAACAGGTCTTTCTTTGGGAGGTCTGGCCGTGGCGGGTTAGGGCAACCCTCAAGGAATTGCCACGTGTGGCTGAAGCCAAGGTCTTTGTGGGATTGCCCAATATGGTCGCCATTACAGTGCAGGAACGCGTCCCCATGGCGTTGGTCGTCAATGGTGGCGCGTATCTCGAAGTGGATGGAGAGGGCTGTATTCTATCGGCACAGGAAACCGTGGAATCCGGGGATCTTCCTCTCATAACGGGTGTGAGGGTTGCTCAACCCGAACCGGGTGTCATCATCAGGGATAACCTCTTCCAGCGGGCGCTTAATGTGCTATTGGTTGCAAACGGGACCATTCCGAACAGGGTCTCGGAGGTTCACGTCGAACCTTCCGGCGAGGTTGTTATTTACACCATTGAGGGTATTCCGGTTTACCTCGGGGTTCGCCAGGATTTCAGGAGCCAGGTGCAGGCCCTTGCCGGAATAATAAAGGAATTCGCCAATTTGGAAAACCTGGACTACATTGATCTCCGCTCCTCAAGGCGGCCTGTCGTGCGCACCAAATTTTCCTCAAAGCTGGAGAAGGGAAATCACTGATTCTTGCAGAATGTAGCAACAGGCAGGCCTGGGCCCCGCATTTTTTGGAGGTGGGCAAATGGCCAAGAGGGACGTGGTGGCGGCAATCGATATCGGTACCACCAAAGTCCTTGCTTTGGTCGGTGAGGTTCACCGGTCGGGCGATGTCAGTCTTACCGGGGTGGGTTCAAGCCCATCTCGTGGTTTGCGTAAGGGCATGGTGGTGGACATCGATGCCACCGCTCGGGCTGTACAGGACGCTGTTCAAAAAGCGAGGCGGATGTGCGGTAATCCGGTTAAGTCTGCATACCTGGCACTGGCAGGCGCCCATATGACATCGGAGAACAGCAAGGGAGTCATAGCTGTTTCCAACAGGGGTCAGGAAATCTCGGTCGCTGACGTGGATCGGGTTTTGGAGGCCGCGAGTGTGGTGAACATACCGTCGGATCGGGAGATAGTGCATGTGCTTCCACGACACTATATCATCGACGGTTACGACGGTATCCGCGACCCTATCGGAATGGCGGGTTCCAGGTTAGAAGTGGAGGCTCATATCGTCACCGGTTCGAGCGCCGGGCTTCAAAACCTCTACCGCGCCGTGGAACGAGCAGGGATTGAGATCGAAGACGTCGTTTTTGCCCCTCTGGCCTCCGGGGATGCGGTGCTCCTCCAGGATGAAAAGGATCTGGGTGTAGTCGTCGCTGACATTGGTGGGGGCACTGTTGACATTGCCCTTTATTCAGAAGGGAGCATTGCCCAGTCGGCTATTCTGCCGATGGGTGGCGAGATTGTGACCACGGATATTGCGGTAGTGCTGAGAACCTCGTTAGCCCAGGCTGAAGTTGTTAAAATCGATTACGGTTATGCCTGTCCGGACATGGTCCCGGACGGACTTGCTTTTAATGTCCCGAATGTCGGCGGCCAGGGCATAAGGGATATTTCAGCATTCAATCTGGCGCAGATTATTGAAGCCAGGATGCGCGAGATCTTCAGCCTGATCGGGGAAACCGTCAGCCGATGGACTAGCTGGCACAGCATTCCGGCGGGGGTTGTTCTCACAGGTGGAGTCGCGGCAACCCGGGGGATCGAAAGACTCGCTGAGGATGTCTTAAGTGTTCCTGTCAGGGTAGGGATCCCGGAGGGCATGGGAAGCATGCAGGACATGGCGGGCGTACCTTCGTTTTCTACCGGGGTTGGAATGCTATACCATGCAGGTAGAGGTCTTCGGTCTGAATATCAGAGGGATAGCCAGCCATATCAGGAATTAACAAAAAGGGTTAAGACCTTTTTAAGAGAGCTCTTTTAATAGGGGGGCCTGGGTGATGGATAGCGAGAGGACACAGTACGCGGTAATTAAGGTGGTTGGCGTCGGCGGTGGTGGGAGCAATGCAGTGAACAGGATGATCAGGTCCGGTTTAAAAGGGGTCGAGTTCATCGCCGTGAACACTGATGCCCAGGCTCTGGCGTTATCGGATGCGCCTACGAAGATCCAGCTAGGAACGCAATCCACGCGTGGACTCGGCGCTGGCGCCAACCCGGAAGTAGGCGAAAAGGCCGCCCAGGAATCGAGGGAGGAACTTGCGCAGGCCTTCAAAGGCGCGGACATGGTCTTTGTCACCGCCGGGATGGGGGGAGGGACCGGGACCGGCGCCTCACCGGTCATTGCCGAGGTTGCCAAACAGAGTGGCGCCCTGACGGTCGCAGTAGTTACTAAACCCTTTGCCTTCGAAGGAAAACGGCGTATGTCCCAGGCTGAAAAAGGCATTTCCAGTCTTAGGAACAACGTCGACACCCTGATAACCATACCGAACGACCGCCTCCTCCAGGTAGTGGAGAAGCAGACGTCCATTGTCGAGGCTTTTAGGATTGCAGACGATATACTGCGCCAGGGGGTGCAGGGCATCTCAGATCTCATTGCCGTACCAGGGCTGATAAACCTCGATTTCGCTGATGTTCGGACGATAATGCTCGAAACAGGCCCCGCCTTGATGGGCATAGGCGTTGGAAAGGGCGAGGGCCGTGCGGCGGCGGCAGCACACGCGGCTATTTCCAGCCCGCTTCTCGAGACCTCCATTGAAGGGGCCAGAGGCGTGCTCTTGAACATCACGGGCGACCCCAACCTGGCTCTATTCGAAGTTAACGAGGCTGCCGAGATTATTGCCAAAACGGCCGATCCTGACGCCAATATCATCTTTGGCGCTGTCATAGACGAGACTTTGCAGGATGAAATAAGGGTAACCGTTATCGCCACCGGTTTTGAACGGAGTGCACGCAGAGAACCGGTCACCGAAGATGAGTTTGAGATAAAACCCTTTGCTATTGACGATCTCAATATCCCCGCCTTCCTCAGAAGGAAGGCGGCAGGCGGCTGGAACCGCTAGAATTTTTTTCGGAGCAGCACACATAAAGTGACAGATTTCTTCAGGCCCGTGGTCCTACAATCCCAACAGGACCACGGGCCAGTAATTTTCTGGCTCCGGTGGACGTACACATTCTGAGGGTATGCCTGCCGGGGTGATTATCGTGACCTATACCATTTACGCCGATCTATACCTTCTTCTGAATGCGGTGGTGGATTTCATCATCTTTCATACGGCATCGCGTCTTACCGGCGTCAAAGTTCCCCTCTGGCGTTTGGTTATAGCCTCCCTGGCTGGTTCATTTTATGCCCTGGGCAGCCTGTTTTTGCCCCTGGCTCCGGTTTATACAGCCCTTGTAAAAATTGGCTTCTTGCTGGTTATGATTCTGGTAGCCTTTGGCCGCCGCCCGCTTTCCGTTTACTTACCAGCTTTTCTATGGGTTAACGCGCTTTCCATGGTGGTAGCGGGAATGGCCCTTATTATCAATTACCTGGGTTATAGCTCGGCCCTCGCGGGGGTGGGGCAGCCCTCAGCGACAGCGGGCGCTGTTCTCGTCTCTGCCGCCTTCCTTGCCTTGGGGGCAGCCCTGGTTTGGAGGTTCCTCCAGGCCAGACAGTGTCTTGGACCAAACCTGCTCCCCGTGGAGATCCGCGTCGATGGCAGGAAGTTGACAGTGATTGGGCTTGTGGATACGGGCAACAGTGTAAGCGACCCGTTGACCGGTTTGCCCGCCATCCTGGTCGAGTTTGAGGCTATCAGGGACGTGTTCCCGGCAGGCTTACATCGTTTATTCGGGGGACACGGCCCCCAGCCAGACCCGGCGCAACTTGCCCAAATGGTGTCAAACGACCCCTTATGGGCCACACGGTTCAGGATGTTACCGTGCGCCTCAATGACAGGGGGGCGGCGCCTTATCCCAGGGTTTTCCCCGGACGCGCTGCTTGTCAAAGGGGAACGACAGGGCGTGGTGGGGGTGATACCTGGTCGGCTGGATAACGGAGGGGGTTACCAGGCATTAATCAACCCCCGGCTTCTGTCGGCTGGAGACCAGTTTGCCGCGTCAAGCGTCGCGCCAGGCAGGGTTTCGTCAGGCGGTGGGCTGAAATCAATGATTTGATTGGAAAGGGGATGAACCGAGTGCTGGGTTTGCTCTTCCGGATGAGGCTTGAAGAACTCCTGAGGAAGGTTGGTCTTCTCACCGAAGAGATCCACTATGTAGGGGGAAGCGAGACACTGCCACCCCCTTTAACCTCGGATGAAGAGGATGATTTGCTCGATAGACTTAGATGCGGGGACTCCACGGTCCGGACAATTCTCATAGAGCGAAACCTGAGGCTGGTGGTGTACATCGCACGCAAATTTGATAACACGGGTGTGGGGATAGAGGACCTGGTATCGATCGGCGCCATAGGCCTCATCAAAGCAGTGAATAGCTTTGACCCTGCCAAGAAGATCAAACTGGCTACGTACGCATCCAAGTGTATCGAGAACGAAATCCTCATGTACCTTCGCCGCAGCAACCGGACGCGATTTGAGATATCTTTCGATCAGCCTCTCAATGTGGATTGGGACGGGAACGAGCTGCTGCTTGCTGACATCCACGGGACTGAACACGACATGATCTACCGCAACATTGAGGAACAGGTGGAGCGTAGCCTTCTATGGAAGGCGCTGGATAAACTGAACGGGCGGGAACGGCGCATAGTGGAGCTGCGATTCGGGCTAACGGACGGTCGCGAACGGACACAGAAGCAGGTTGCGGACTGCCTGGGCATCTCTCAGTCCTATATCTCGCGCCTTGAAAAACGCATCATGCGTCGCCTGCGCAAAGAGATTACTTATATGGAATAAAGGAGGAATTGCTTGGCATTAATTACCGATAAGTGAATAAACCCGCCCGATCCCGTCAATACTGCTTATCAAGTGAGATAAGGGGGGCGGGCGAATGAACAAAGTCGAGATCTGTGGAGTGAACACTGCAGAACTGCCGGTCTTAAATAACGAGCGGATGAGAGAGCTCTTCCGCCGCATGCAGGCCGGTGACGAGGCCGCCAGACAGCAGCTTGTGCACAGCAACCTTCGTCTTGTTCTCAGTGTAATCCAGCGGTTCAATAACCGTGGAGAGCCCGTGGACGACCTATTCCAGGTCGGTTGCATCGGCCTTATCAAGGCTATCGATAACTTCGATCTGGGTCAGAACGTACGATTCTCTACATATGCCGTGCCGATGATCATCGGCGAGATACGCCGGTATTTGCGGGATAACAACCCCATACGGGTCAGCAGATCAGTCCGTGATATTGCCTACAAAGCGCTTCAGACCCGTGATGCGCTTACCCACCGCAACTCGCGTGAACCTAGCATCAACGAAATCGCCAATGAGCTTAAGGTTTCCAGGGAGGAAGTCATATTCGCTCTGGATGCCATTCAGGAGCCAGTTTCGCTCTTTGAACCAATATATGAAGACGGCGGGGACCCTATTTTCGTCATGGATCAGATCAAAGACGACAAAAACCATGACAGCAACTGGCTTGAGGACATGTCCATTAAAGAGGCTTTGCGTAAGCTTGACAGCCGGGAGAAGCTCATCCTCCTCCTCAGGTTCTTTGAGGGCAAGACCCAGATGGAGGTTGCCGATGAGATAGGGATCTCCCAGGCGCAGGTCTCCAGGCTGGAAAAGGCGGCCCTAATACAGCTCAGGAAGTACATGTAGGGCAGCCGATGCGCAAAGAAGCCAGAACAGCCTTAATTTTCCTGCCCCTGGCGGCACTGCTCGCATCCCTGGCAACGTATCTGGTTCGTTTAGGGCCCTCTGTTGGCAGCGAGGGCCACGCCCGCGATAAAACCGTAAGGTTCCGGGTTGTCGCCAGGAGTGACGATCCGGGGGACCAGGCGGCCAAAATCATTGTTCGGGACGCTGTTCTGCCCATTGTCACCGGTATCAGTGCATCCTCCCGCACCCCGGATGAGGTTCTGGAAATGGCTGTTTCCAGGGAGAACGAAATTATCACCGCCAGCCAGAGGGTGTTGTACGCGCATGGAATTCACTATCCGGTCAGGGTCCAGGCCAACGCGGTGGACCGTAAGCTTGAACTCATTCTGGGAGAAGGCCGTGGACATAATTGGTGGTGCGTTCTTTTCCCTCCCATCTGTCTCGTTGAGCCGGTGGCAAATCGCTCCGGCAACAAGGGCGGCGAACCAGGGAATGTTTCCAAATCCCCTCCCCGTGTCGAAATAAGGTCAGTAATCCTCGATTGGTTCCATTGATGTAGCCCCCAAAGTGACAGTCTTAACGGTATCAGCCTGACCATATACTTATGTATCTGGGTCCAGGGGGTGCTGAGCCTGTTGAAGACTTCCGAATTGCGGGCGAGGGATGTCATTAACATTGTTAATGGTAAAAGGTTGGGGCTCGTAGCCGACCTGGAATTGGACCTGGATCAGGGGCGCATTCTAGCCATCGTGATCCCCGGCCCGGGACGTTTCTTCGGATTGTTTGGCAAGGAAAAGGATTATGTCATACCGTGGGAGAAGATTGCTAAAATCGGTGATGATGTGATTCTTGTCGATGTGTAGATCCGGGGGTGTTCTAGTGGCAGGGGATTTTGTATTTCGTGAATCCGGCGGGGTGACCTATTTGGAAGTAGAACCCTTCCAGAAGACCGGTCTGGCCAGGTGTGTTTTCAGTACCCGCAAAGGCGGGGTCAGCAAGGGGCCATATGCATCCCTTAACCTCAGTACCGACGTGGGCGATGACCTGGAGGCCGTCAAGGAGAACCGCCGTCGTTACATAGAATCAGCAGGCCTGAACGAAGTCATTCACATGCAGCCGCATCAGGTTCACGGGGCTAATGTAATCAGGCCCCGCATGCCCTTCGTCCCGCTAAACCCGGGCGAGGCCCCGGAAGGGGCTGAACAAGCGGCAAAGCGGGTTTGGCTTACGGTCGGCGAGGCGGACTCTATTGTCACCATTGACACAGGCGTGGTGCTGCATATCATGGTTGCGGATTGCGTACCGGTCTTCCTGCTGGACCCTGTAAATGGTGTTGTGGCCGTGGCTCACGCAGGTTGGCGCGGGGTGCTTCAGAGTATAGTCCCACATACCATAGCTTCCATGGAGAATTGGTTTGATACCGAAAACGACAAGGTTATGGTGGCCTTGGGGCCGTCTATTGGACAGTGTTGCTATCAGGTGGACAAGGAGGTCATTGATCCACTCCGTATGGTTTACCCATTTGTCGAGCAGTTTGCCAAGCCTGATGGCCCGGACCATTGGCGCCTTGACCTGCGCGGGCTTATACGTCATTCCCTTGAAGATTTCGGGGTGCGCCCGGAATCCATCTTTGTAAGTGAACACTGTACCGCTTGTGATCAAGAGAATTTCTTCTCCCACCGTGCGTCCGGGGGAAAGACTGGCCGTATGGCCGCTTCGATAATGTTGACAGAAACGGAGTAGGCGTTTCAGGTGGGGGTAATTGAGCGCAATCTGGCCAGTGTCCGCGAGACTATTCGCGAGCGTGCCTGCATTTCAGGCAGGGACCCGGCTGCGGTAACGATCATTGCTATTTCCAAGGGTCATGGTGCAGAAGCTGTCAACGAGGCGGCGAGGGCTGGCTTGACCGAGTTCGGAGAGAACAGGGTTCAGGAGATCATACCCAAGAGTCAGGCGGTTGGCGTAAACGTGGACTGGCATTTTATTGGCCGCCTGCAAACCAATAAGGTGCGTCGGCTTCTCACGTCCCTACCGGTTAAACTCATACACTCAATTGACCGGACATCAATTGCGGTGGCTGTATCTGAGGAATCCAGGAGACTTGGCAGGGTACAGAACGTCCTGGTTCAGGTGAATGTTTCCGGTGAATCATCCAAAGCCGGGGTGAGTCCAGCGGAACTTCCGGGGTTTCTTTTTTGGGCCGCAGGCCTGGATGGTATAAGAATAAAAGGCCTCATGACCATGGCGCCTATAAGCGATGATGCAGAAAAAGTTAGGCCTTATTTCAGAAAATTGAAGGAGATTGCCGAAAAATCCAGAAAAATGGCAATACCCGGGATTGAATTGGACCATTTATCCATGGGCATGACGGATGATTATGCAGTGGCCATAGAGGAAGGGGCTACCATGGTCAGGGTCGGAAGGGCAATATTCGGGCAGCAGGAGCCGGAACCTGATGGGGGTGTTTGATTGATTTTTGTCATAATCCGCTCTGCCATATCAATGTTTTTTGGGGCGCTCAACCTGCTCATCATCATCAGGGCGGTCCTGAGCTGGTTCAGACCACGCGGGTATAATCGGCTATACTACGATATTGAACGGGTCGTTTTTAGCCTCACGGAGCCCGTTCTTGCACCCATACGCAACGTATTGCCTCCAATCGGACCGGGCATTGATTTTTCGCCCCTTGTGGCGATTATTCTATTAGATGTAGTAAAGCGTCTGTTACTTGAACTCCTGGGGGGATTGGCCCGCCTCTAGAAGGTTCGAAAAGCGCCAGGGGTTTTTAGGTAGGACAAGCATTTAGGGGAGGTGTGAAACCATGCCGTTATCACCGTTGGATATTCACAACAAGGAATTCCGCCGGGGCATAAGAGGGTACAGTGAAGCCGAGGTAGACGAGTTCCTTGATCAGGTGGTGCGAGAATTCGAGGTTCTGTTAAAGGAGAACTCGAGCCTCAAGGAAGAGGTGAGCTCGCTCAATGCTCGCCTGCAGCACTACCGCCAGCTGGAGGAGACCCTCCATAACACGCTCATAGTCGCTCAGGAAACGGCGGATGAGGTCAAGGCCAGCGCACGGAAAGAGGCCGACCTTATCGTCAGGGAGGCGCAGCTTGAGGCGGAGCGGGTTATCAAGGCAGGGGAAGAGCGCATCCGTGAGGTACAGGAAACGCTGGAGCAGCTGCAGAAGCAGGTAAATGTGTTCCGTACCCGTATTCGCAGTATGCTTCAGAGTCAGCTTGATCTCCTGGAGTCCGATTGGGGTATGCACCAGAATGGTCATCAATTTGACTCCATTGCTCCAAGGGAGGAGCACGCTGAAATAGGCGCTTGATTTAATGATGGGTGTTTTGGATAACGGTGGTTTCCCCGGGGTCCTCAAGGTAACAAGGGATGGGGTTTCACTCAGGGTTCGGGTGATACCGCGTTCAGCACAAAACAGAATTCAGGGAATAGTGGGCGGTGCCATCAGGCTCCGTCTGGCCGCTCCCCCTGTTGAGGGGGCGGCCAATGATGCTTGTATAAGGTTTTTTGCGGACCTGTTCGGTGTGCCCAAAGGGCGGGTTGATATCATCTCCGGTCACAAAAGCCGGGATAAGGTTGTTAAGGTTCAAGGGGTGGACGAACAAACAGCCCGCCGTGTTATGGATTCTCTGTCGGAATAGGTGTGTTTTTTAGGGAGGGGATTTTTTTGGGGGCTTATGATCACACACTCAACCTGCCACGGACTGATTTCCCAATGCGGGCCAACCTCCCGCAAAGGGAGCCGGAAATTCAGGAGTCATGGGAGAGTACGGACCTGTACGGGCGTCTCCGCAAGGAGCGGCTCGGCAAGCCCAAATTCATCCTCCACGATGGACCGCCCTATGCCAACGGGCATATCCACATCGGCACGGCAATGAACAAGATCCTGAAGGACTTTGTGGTTAGGTTCGCGACCATGAGGGGGTACGACGCGCCGTACGTGCCGGGTTGGGATACTCATGGCCTGCCAATAGAACACCGCGCCCTGACGGAATTGAAAATAGATCGCCGAAAAATAAGCCCAGCGGACCTGCGTGACCACTGTGCCGATTTTGCCCGCAAGTACATAAAGGTTATGACCGGTCAATTCAAGCGGCTGGGGGTTCTAGGGGATTGGGAGAACCCCTATATCACCCTGGATCCCAGGTACGAGGCCAGGCAGATCGAGGTCTTTGGCGAAATGGTCCGCAACGGGCATATCTACAAGGGGCTCAAGCCGGTTTACTGGTGTGCATCATGCGAAACGGCGCTGGCCGAGGCGGAAATCGAGTATCGTGAAAAGACCTCGCCTTCTATTTATGTTACCTTCCCCGTGGTGGAAGGCAAGGGTGTCCTGCGAGAGGATGCTCTGGTGGTCATATGGACCACCACCCCGTGGACCCTTCCGGGAAACACGGCTGTGGCCCTTCACCCGGAGGGGGATTATATCCTCGTGGAAACCTCGGCGGGCAAACTCCTTCTGGCCGAACCGCTGGCGGAAAGGTTGCTGTCTGCGGTCGGCTTGGAGAAGGGACCGGTTCTGGGCAAGTGGAAGGGCAGGTACCTCGAAGGTGTGAATTGCGGCCACCCCTTCCTCGACAGGAAGTCGCCTTTGGTCCTTGCGGATTATGTCAGCATGGAGGAGGGTACCGGGTGCGTTCATAACGCTCCGGGTCACGGTCCTGATGACTTTGATACGGGCAGGCGGTACAACCTTCCGGTTGTCGTGCCGGTGGATGGTCGCGGAAAGCTGACGGAAGAAGCAGGGCCGTTTGTCGGCCTTGGCATTGAGGAGGCCAACAAGGCCATACCCAAGAGGCTCAAGGAGTGGGGCAGGCTCCTGCACCTCGGTACGGTGCAACACCAGTACGCACATTGCTGGCGCTGCAAAGGCCCGGTTATCTGGCGTGCAACCGAGCAGTGGTTCGCTTCGGTTGACGGTTTCCGTGACAGAGCGCTGGAGGCCATAAAATCGGTGAAGTGGGTGCCCGCCTGGGGTGAAACCCGCATTACAAACATGGTCGCTTCCAGGGCTGACTGGTGCATTTCCCGCCAGAGGGCCTGGGGGGTCCCGATCCCGGCATTCTACTGCAACGCTTGCGGCGAGCACCTCATAACTGAAGACACCATCAGAGCGGTAGTCGCGCTTTTCGAAAGAGAGGGCTCCAATGCCTGGTTCAGGCGGGAGGCCGCAGAGATACTCCCTGAGGGCGCCGTTTGCCCGTCCTGTTCGGGGACTGACTTCCGTAAAGAGACGGACACCATGGATGTATGGTTCGATTCGGGCTCCAGCCACGCTGCGGTTTTGGCTCAAAGGCCCGAGTTGTCCTGGCCGGCTGATCTCTACCTGGAAGGCAGCGACCAGCACCGGGGGTGGTTCCAGTCCTCGCTTCTTACCTCAGTTGCCACACGCGGACAGGCGCCATATCGATCGGTTCTTACCCACGGTTTTGTCGTTGACGGGGAAGGGCGAAAGATGTCTAAATCACTGGGCAACGTGGTAGAGCCGGAGGAGGTCATCAAGCAATTTGGTGCGGATATACTAAGGCTTTGGGTGGCATCATCGGATTACACCAACGACGTGCGTGTCTCGGGCGATATACTGAAACAAATGGCCGAGGTCTACAGGAAAATCCGCAATACCATCAGGTTTATACTCGGTAATCTGAACGATTTTGACCCGGCCAAGGATTCGCTTTTTTGGGATAGCAATCGCGCTATCGGTCAGTCACTGCCGGAAGTCGATCGTTGGGCACTGCACCGCCTGCAGGAGGTTGTCGAGAGGGTTACCGCAGCTTACGCGGGTTATGAATTTCATATGGCCTACCGGCACGTCCATGAATTCTGTGTCTCCGACCTCAGCACTTTCTACCTGGATATCCTAAAAGACAGGCTTTACACTGCGGCACCCTCCTCACCAGAGAGGAAGGCCGGTCAAAGTGTTTTATACGAGGTTGTGCGGGCTCTTATACTGCTTATATCCCCGATTTTGGCTCATACCTCCGAAGAGGCATGGGGGTATCTAACCAAGCGCCCGGGTGATCCGGACAGCGTCCACTTGGCCTCATGGCCGGAACCCCAACGGGACCTGATGGATGAGGAACTCGTTAGCCGGTGGAGGGCGGTGCGCCAGCTTAGGGAGATCGTCTCGCGGGAACTGGAGGAGGTTCGCAAATCCGGTTTAATCGGGTCTTCACTGGAAGCAAATGTCGAGTTGGGCGTTGGTCCCGGGCTCCTGGCCGTTCTTGAACCCTTAACCGAGACCCTGGCAGACATCTTCATCGTTTCTTCGGTTAAGGTGCTTAATATAAACAGTGACCCATATGGTCCAGACCCCTTGCCTGTGGTCAAGGTCAGCCCTGCTCAAGGGGAGAAGTGTCAGAGGTGCTGGCATTACAGCGAAACAGTTGGCCGATTCCACCATGAAGACCTGTGTGAAAGGTGCGCATCTATAGTGGGCGAACACTATTCTGGCAAAATATAACAAAACGCTTGACATTTAACGCAGCAATTGCCGGGCATGAGTTTTTAACCTCGCTGCAGAATAATTGCAGGAGGTGGTTTCATGGCCCGCAATAACGGAACTATTACCGGCGTGAATCTTGATAGGCTGAAATTCGAGGTTGCCGAGGAGCTGTCGCATTTCCCAAGCAATATCCAGAGTGAGGCACAGTTCCAGCAGGTTGTAGATAACTTCAAATTTGAAGTTGCCCAGGAACTGGGCATTCCACTCAGGCAGGGTTATAACGGGGACATCACCGCGCGTGATGCCGGTCGTATTGGCGGAAAAATCGGTGGTAAAATCGGTGGGAACATGGTACGCCGAATGATCCAGATCGCTGAGCAGCAGCTGGCCAGCGGCCGCCCAGTATAGCCGACTAACTCTTCGAGACACTCTCAGGCCCCGGGGCTTCATTTAAGTAAGTAAGCGCCCCCTTGAATCGGGGGCGCTTATCTTTTTAATCAGAAACGGGGCTTGGCCGCTCATATCCCACTACGGCCACCTTTTTATCGATATAGATATAGGCTTAACCATGGTCTAATATGATTCATGGGAATATGTAAACCGACCGAGGTAAACCAAGGAGTGGCTTTTTATGGCTAAATTAAACGAATACCGTATATCACCTTGGTGGGCAGCCGGGTTTGCTATACTGATTATTGCCATTTATTCGGTTAGGCTTTCACCCGAAAAATTAATACCCAAATCTAAGTCCGCAGAAAAAGAAAAGCCGACTTCACCAATTGTGGCCATGCTTAACGGTGAGCCCATAACCAGGGAGGATATCATTCGTCAAAAGGTTTTGATGGATTCAACCCCGGGCATTTCTGAGGCGACACGGGCTCAGGCTCTCGAGGTTATTGTCCGTAACAAGGTTATTTTTGAAGAGGCCAAGCGGCGCGGCCTGGCCATGAGTCTGGATGAGGCGAGGGCAATAGTCTCCACGCAAAGACAGATGTATGACCAGGGCACACTCCCTGAACGGGATAAAGTAACAAAGTTAATCAAGGGATTTAATGTAGACCCGGCACTCTATTGGGAGGAAATAGCGCCCCAGCAGTACGCCATGATGACCAGCATCATGAAGTGGTATCAAGATATAGCCAAAACCGTTGATATTGCCTATATACAGGTTGGCAAACCATCACCCACCGAAATGGCGAGGCAGGGTTCGGCTATTGACCAAACTGTTCAGGGCCTCGTCTCCAAGGCCAAACTGGACATCGTGGATAAAGCGTTTATTGGCGAGTAGCTCAAGAAAGAAAAACCCCGGGATTAACCGGGGTTCTCTTTTTGATTTGAGCGTAAAGTTTAGTTTATACTATACTCTCTTACTCAAGAGTACGCTCGTAGGCCACGACATCCTGGATCTCCTGGTCAGAGATTTGGCCCTTGAAAGCGGGCATAGCGTTACGGCCGTCGGTTACAACTTTCACGTGATCGGCCACGCTAAGACGACCGGCTACGCCAGTGAGGTCCTTCATGCCGCCCTTACCACCAGCGCCGTGACACATCTGGCACTTGGA
>DYIG01000028.1 GCA_020723725.1 Thermaerobacter marianensis
TAGGGAAACCATGTCCCGTTAATAACGCCCTTATGAATGGAAAACCGGAGCAAGCCCTCTGCCTGTTCCCCCGGTGTATTTTAGCCTAAATAATCAATGACAGAATGCCCTTGTAGATGTGCATCCTGTTTTCGGCCTGATCGAACACGGCCGACTGCGGGCCGTCAATCACCGAGGCGCTTACCTCCTCGCCCCTGTGCGCAGGGAGGCAGTGCAGGAAGATTGCCTCCTCCGAAGCAAGGCTCATGAGCTCATCGTTGACCTGATAATCCTTAAAGGCCTCAAGGCGGGCGTCTTTCTCCCCATCCTGGCCCATGCTCACCCAAACGTCCGTATACACGGCCTGGGCGCCGCGGCAGGCAGCCTCGGGGTCATAACCCACCTCTATCACCGACCCCATGGATGCGGCGACCTCCCTGGCTGCGTTAACAACTGCCGCCTCCGGCTCATATCCGGGGGGTGTGGCGATGGCAAAATCCATTCCCACTTTAGCGGCGGCCATCATCAAGGAATGCGCCACATTATTGCCGTCACCGACATAGGCCAGCTTGATGCCCTGCCACCGGCCCAACTTCTCTTGGATAGTCATCAAATCCGCCAGGGCCTGTGTGGGGTGAGTCTCGTCCGTCAAACCGTTAATGACAGGCATCGTTGAAAAGGCCGCAAACTCCTCCACGTCACCCTGGCTGAATGTCCTTATGAGGATACCGTCAAGGTAGCGTGATAGGACACGGGCCGTATCCGCAATAGACTCGCCACGGCCAAGCTGCAGGTCATTCATGCTAAGGTTAATGGCCTGGCCTCCCAGTTGGCAAACAGCCGCCTGAAAGGAAACCCTTGTCCGGGTCGAGGGCTTTGAAAAGATCATGCCCAGGGTCTTGCCCTCCAGTGGTCGCAGATCACTGGTTTGACCCTCTTGGAGCTTCCAGTAGCGAGCCTTTCGTATTATAGTAATGATGTCGGCTGTGGAGAGATCCGCCACCTTCAGAACATGCCGGATGTTAAGGGTATCCTCAACAGCCTCCCCTGCCACAACTGCCGAACCAGTCTTCTTCTTCACCAGGCTACCCCTTTCAATAACAACAACACTGGGTGAATATTTATGCATTATGACTCATCAATATTCTATAATATATATGTGCGTTTTCAAGAATGAATTTTTCTGTTTAATTTGATAGGAGAGATTGAAGTCGCCCTCGAATCCTTTCACGAAAGGAGGGCCTCGCTTGTACAAGAAGATACTCATAGCCAACCGCGGGGAGATCGCCATTAGGGTAATGCGGGCCTGCCGCGAAATGGGGATACGAACCGTCGCCATTTATTCCGAGGCTGACGCCAGGGCGTTCCATACGAGATACGCCGATGAAGCCTATTGCGTGGGACCTGCCCCGGATAACCTGAGTTACCTCAACATACAGGCCATTATAGAAGTAGCGCTCAAGGCTCACGTCGATGCCGTCCACCCCGGATACGGTTTCCTATCAGAAAACCCCCACTTCGCGGCCGTATGCCGTACCTGGGGGATCGATTTTATCGGCCCCAGTGCTGAAGCCATTGAACGGGTGGGGTCTAAATCCCTGGCACGGCAACCCATGATTCAAGCGGGAGTGCCTGTTATCGCCGGCACTCCTGGCACAGTGGGCAGCCCTCAGGCTGCCCTGGAAACAGCAAATAATCTCGGCTTCCCCGTTGTCGTTAAAGCTGCCGCAGGGGGCGGCGGGAGAGGGATTCGCATTGCCCATACCCCCTCTGATCTTGAAGCGGTATTGGAGTCGGCTCAGCGTGAAGCAGAACGCTATTTCGGCAACAAGGATGTCTACATCGAAAAATACCTTGAGGACCCACGGCATATAGAGGTGCAGATAATGGCGGACCAGCTCGGGAACACCATCCACCTCCTCGAGCGGGAATGCTCCATTCAAAGACGCAGGCAAAAGATAATCGAGGAAGCGCCTTCCCCATTCCTCAACGCCCAGTTGCGGGAAGCCATCTGCCAAGCGGCGGTGCGCGCGGCTAAAGCCGTTTCTTATACCAATGCCGGTACAATAGAGTTCCTCGTTGACCGCAATGGGGATTTTTACTTCTGTGAAATGAATACCCGCATTCAGGTTGAACACCCCATCACGGAACTGATTACAGGCGTGGACATTGTGAAGGAGCAAATACGTATTGCAGCCGGCGAGCCGCTCCGCTTTTCGCAGGAGGGGATCAAACCCAGGGGATGGGCTATAGAGTGCCGCATAACGGCCGAAGACCCGTCAAACCGGCTCATGCCCTCACCAGGCATAATTACCTCACATCGACCCCCTGGAGGGCCGGGGGTGAGGCTTGATGGCGGCTTTGTGGATGGCGACGAGGTATCTCCCTACTACGACTCCCTGATTTCCAAACTGATCGTGTGGGGCGAAACCCGGGAAGAAGCAATCATCCGTATGCAGCGCGCCCTGGATGAATACCACATTGACGGGATCAAAACCATCATTCCCGTATTAAAAAATGTATTGGCGCACCCGGACTTCCAGGCCGGCACATACCATACAAAGTTCTTTGAGGAGGAATTCCTGGAGGTTCGAGCTTAGCTTAACAACCTTTAATAATAAAAAAGCGGGGGGCAACCAACCCCCGCTATGTATTTTACTTATACTATAGCCCAGACTAACGCTTCGAAAACTGAGGGGCCTTACGCGCCTTTTTCAAACCGTACTTGCGCCTTTCCTTAGCACGTGGGTCACGGGTAAGAAATCCAGCCTTCTTCAGGGGTTTGCGGAAAGTGCCATCTATCCTGACCAGAGCGCGGGCTATACCATGCCTCACTGCCCCGGCCTGTCCGGATATTCCACCCCCGCGAACATTGGCCAACACGTCATATTGCCCGGCTGTTCCTGTTAGGTGCAGTGGTTGAAGGACCTGGCCCTGAACTGTTTTTACAGGGAAATAATCCTCAAGGGCACGTTTGTTAATAATGATACGCCCGGAACCGGGAACCAGCCGAACCCTTGCTACCGCTTCCTTCCTGCGGCCCGTCCCCCAAAACTGCACCTTGTATGCCATTATATCCTACACCTCTCCGTATAAACTAAAAAGTGACTCAGGCTGCTGGGCCTGGTGTGGATGGTTCTCATTGGCATATACCTTTAATTTGCCATACATCTGACGACCCAACCGGCCTTTTGGCAACATGCCCCTGACGGCCTTCTCAATAACCCTCTCAGGTCTGGTGGCCAGGAAATGCCGATAGGTCATGGCACGCAGCCCCCCAGGATAACCCGTATGGCGATAATATATTTTGCCGTCAAGCTTCTTCCCGGTCAACTTTACCTTTGCCGCATTAATTACTATCACATGGTCACCCGTATCAATGTGGGGTGTATACATCGGCTTGTGTTTGCCCTGGAGAACCATTGCTATGCGTGAAGCCAAACGTCCCAGTGTTTGGCCTTTGGCGTCGACAATATACCACTTCCTGTCGATGTCCTTCGGTTTTGCCATAAAGGTCTTCATGCGTAAACCCCCATCAATTGCGGCGCCATTTTCTTATATAAAACGCAAAGGATATTTTATAACAGCAAACTCATGCCGGTCAAGGTATTTAATATATGACCTTTTCCAGGAAGAGTCCCTGGGGAGGGGCTGCGGGCCCGGCCTGACGGCGGTCGCGCGACAGTATTATCTCCCGGCACTTTTCCGGTTTCCACCGCCCTCTCCCGATTGCCACCAGGGTGCCAACCATGGTTCTGACCATTTTATAAAGAAAGCCATCCGCCTCAACCACGAAGGCAATCTGGTTGTTCTGGGCGTCAAGTTCACAACGGAAAACATTCCTGACCGTGCTCTTGACGGGCGTCCCTGAGGCCTGAAACGCTGCAAAGTCCTGCTCACCCAGCATGAACCGGGCGGCCTCCTTCATGGACTCAACATCAAGCGTTTTGGGAAGATGCCAGGTGTACCTGCGCAGAAAGGGTGAGGGGAACTTTTCCGTCCAAATGGTATATTTGTAAATCTTGGAGCGAGCGGAGAATCGCGCATGGAACCCGTCCATAACGCCCTCCGCAGCCGAGATCACCACATCAGGTGGCAACACGCGGTTAAGGGCGTATGGCAGCCGGTCTACGCGGAATGGCAAGTCGGCCTTGAAGCTGATAACCTGCCCCCTGGCATGAACCCCCGCATCAGTCCGACCCGCCCCGACAATCATAATATCATTCCCCACAACATGTGTTAGAGCCGCCTCCAGCACCTCCTGAATGGACACCTTGCCCGGCAAAGGAACAAGCACCCCCTTTTCCGGATCAACCGTTATCTGTTCCACTCCACGACGTGGGCGCTGCCGCTGAAATCCGCAATAGTCTGTCCCATCATAAGTCACGGTCATCTTTACAGTCTTCATTCTAACCCTCTCAACCTGACCATCCGTTCATTATAGCCAGGGCAATCGGCAGAAAAACCACGGCGACCGCCACACCCTCCCGAAGGCCGACCGCATACTCCCTTGATGGCACACGGCCAACACCTGGCCTGTATCCCCGGGCATCCATAGCCACAGCAAGCTCCTCGGCCCTTCTCAACGCGCCCTTGAACAGAATAACCACAAGGTAGGAAATATGCTTAAAAAGGCGCGCCATTCCGCCACCGGCCAGTTTTGCCCCCCGTGCTTCCTGAGCCTTGCGTATCCTCTCCGCCTCCTCCAGGAGAATAGGGACGAAGCGGATGGCCACAGTCGTCATTAATGCCAGTTCAGATACTGGTACGCCGAATCGCCTCATGGGTCGCATCAGGCTCTCCAAACCATCAGTAAAGGCTATAGGGGAAGTGGTTGTGATTAAAAGAAGTCCCGCGCCCATAAGCAATAGCGCGCGAAGAGTCGAATTAACCGCTAGGTTAACCCCTTCATTTGTGGGCTCAAATGGTCCGAGGGAATAAGCCGCTACCCCGGGTGTGCTAAATACAAGGACTACCGCCGTTATAGCAAGCAACCCAATTACCAAACGAAGGGATCGCCATAGTTCAAGGAGGGGTAGCCTGGCAGCAATAAAGGCCAGGGCCTGAAGCCCCGATTGGGTAATTAAAATCAATCTATTTTCACTAGCGAGGGGCAAGACTACCAGCACCAGGAACAGAATGATTTTAACTCTTGGTTCAAGGTTATGAAGGGAGGAATGGCCCGGCACAAATTGTCCCGGGAAGAACCTACCCGTCGACATACCCATGTTCGATCACCGCCTTCGCCTGAATGCCCGGACAACCTCTCCCACCATGCCCTCCATGTCAAGGTGGCACCGCACGGCCATACCACGGTTATTTAAGGCATAGCCCAGACGAACAGTCCAAGGCGGCAACAGTCCAGCTTCCTCAATAAGCCTGGTATCTGACAAAATGTCCATGGCCTCGCCCGCCTTTAAAAGCTCGCCGCCTTTTAAAACCATAACACGGGAAGCCAACATGGCTACCTCGTCCATTTCGTGAGACACCATTAACACGGTCCTGCCCTCTTTACTATTAAGAGCGCCAATCAGATTAAGAATCCCGGTACGCCCCGAAGGGTCAAGCCCCGCGGTAGGTTCATCAAAGATCAGGATATCGGGGTCCATGGCAAGGATTCCGGCTATCGCCACACGCCTCTTTTCGCCGCCGCTAAGGGACCAAGGCGACCTCTCCAGGTAGCCAACTTTTAGTCCTACCAACTCCATGGACCGCTCAACCCGCAAAACAATCTCGTCAGGCGACAAACCCAGGTTCTCAGGCCCAAAAGCAAGATCTTCCCTGACGGTCTCGGCAAATAACTGCTGTTCGGGAAACTGAAAAACCATTCCTACGCGGCCATTCACCGTAACGAGACCGGAAGTGGGTTTTATTAAACCGGCCAGAATCTGAGCCAAGGTGCTCTTGCCTGCTCCGTTGGGGCCGATCAGGGCCACAAACTCACCTTTTTTAATATTAAAGTTTAGATCCCTAAGAATATGGCCGTTCGGACCTGGTGAGATGCGGTAATTCAGGCGTTGACCTTCAATTGCAACTTGCGACATTCTCTCCCCACCACAGGTCTATAATATCTTCAGCCAACCCCTCGGTGGTAAGCGCAGCACCCTTCAGAGGCAACCCCTGACTCTTTAATAACTGTCGCATAATTACTGGTTTTGGGGGGTGTAGCCCCAACTCATGGAGATTCATATTTCCAGAAAAAAGCTCCTCCGGGGTTCCTTCAAAGGCAATCCTGCCGTCCTTCAAGGCAATGACCCTATCACCAATAACGGCTTCCTCCATGAAATGTGTGATTAAGACAACGGTTACCCCTATTTCACGGTTCAACCTGCAGACAAGGTCAATAACTTCCCTGCGTCCCGAGCCATCCAGTAGTGCCGTAACCTCATCCAATACCAGACAACGGGGCTCCATGGCCAATAGCCCGGCAATAGCCAAACGCTGTTTTTCCCCACCCGATAGGTTAGCTGGATTATCAGAAGCGCGTTCAGACAAACCTACCGTTTCTAACGCCCTGGCCACACGCTCCCTGGTCTCGACCGGCGAAAGCCCGAGGTTTTCTGGACCAAAGGCCACATCCTCTTGAACAAGGGGAGCCACCAGTTGATTATCTGGATTCTGAAAAGCCAAGCCAACCAGTTGCTTGATCTCATAACGGTCCTCTGCAGTCTTTAAAGAAGACCCCTGGATCAGCACCTCCCCTTCAGAAGGAATCAGCAGGGCATTCAGATGCCTGGCCAGGGTAGATTTGCCCGACCCATTCGGGCCTACTAATACAAGGAACTCCCCTTCGTAAACATCAAGGTCAATACCTGACAGGCCTTGCACCCTGCCACCCTGAGATGTTTGGTACGAAAAGTGGAGCCCCCTAATCGAGATAAAAGGCTTTTTGTCTATCGTGATTCACACCCACTCTTTAACCTGCGGCTTCTTCCTCCCGGGACGCCCCCTCGACTAACTCAAGAATCACCATGGGTGCTGCGTCTCCCCTGCGTACCCCTACCTTATAAGTGCGAGTATATCCCCCCGGACGATCCTTATAACGAGGAGCAATCGTGTCAAACAGCTTTTTGACCACCGTCT
This sequence comes from Thermaerobacter marianensis, assembly GCA_020723725.1. Lineage (GTDB taxonomy): Bacteria > Bacillota > Sulfobacillia > DYIH01 > DYIG01 > DYIG01. The sequence goes on from DYIG01000028.1 coordinate 7,063, forward strand.
CGTCGGTGAGGTAGGCCATCACCTGACGGCGGGCATGCAAGTCGCCCCTCTTAGCCAGGGTAATCATTTTATCGGCTATCGATTTGACTTCGTGCGCCTTAGCATCAGTGGTCTCTATTCGCTCCTTGTCGAACAATGAGGTAACCATATTGCGAAACAGGGCGCGTCTGTGATCACTTCTTCTACCTAATTTTGCGCGCGACATTACATAAACCCCCTATTACTCTTCGGACGGTTTAAGACTGAAACCCAAGCGGTTCAGTTTTTCCTCGACTTCATCAAGGGACTTCCTGCCCAAATTCCTAACCTTCATCATTTCATCTGCTGAACGTGAAACCAGCTCACCGATGGTATTAATTCCGGCCCTCTTAAGGCAGTTATACGACCGGACTGAAAGGTCAAGTTCATCGATGCTCATGTCCAACAGCTTATCCTTGTTGTCTTCCGCAGTCGGCGGCTCCTCTACTTCATTAACCGCTTCTGTTAGAGATATGAAGAGTTTGAGGTGTCTGTTCATTACTCTTGCCGCCGTACTGACCGCCTCATCAGGACGGATGGCGCCATTGGTCCAAACTTCAAGCGTAAGCCTATCGTAGTTGGTAATCTGACCAACACGTGTATTCTCAACATTAAAATTAACTTTTTTAATAGGTGAGAACACGGAATCAACGGGAATAACGCCTATGGGCTGGTTGCCTTTCTTATTTCGGTCTGCAGGTACGTAACCCCGCCCCCGCTCGACAGTCATTTCCATCCTGAGCCGCCCATTCTTATCAAGCGTGCAGATATGCAGGTCTGGGTTAATGACTTCGATATCCTGACCGCCACTAATATCCCCGGCCCGCACAGGCCCCTCCCCTTCAACTTCAAGGCGAAGAACCTGGGGCTCATCGGTATACATCTTCAGAGCCAAACTTTTAATGTTCAAAAGTATTTCGGTAACATCCTCCACCACACCAGGTACGGTTGAAAACTCGTGCAAAACCCCATCTATCTTAACGGACGTGACAGCAGCCCCCGGGAGGGAAGACAGCAGGACACGCCGGAGTGAATTGCCAAGTGTAATACCATAACCCCTATCAAGCGGCTCAACCACAAACCGCCCGAAGGTGGCATCAGCTGATAAATCAACAGAATTAATAGTTGGTCTTTCCGTCTCAAACATGAGATCAAACCCCCCTTGACCGCAGTGGCCACCCCTAAGAAAGTGCCGATAACCCGTTACGCCTACCTGGAATAATGCTCAACGATCAGAGATTCCTTGACTGGCGTGTCTATTTCCTCTCTCTCCGGTAAACGAACGATGGTGCCCTTCATGGCCTGCCGATCTACCGAAAGCCATTCAGGAACGGCCCTTCCCTGGAACTGCTCTGCCAACTCCAGAAACCTCGCGAGATTCCGGGATTTCTCCCTCACTTCAATCTCGTCACCAGGGCGAAGAAGATAGGACGGAATATTAACCTTTCTTCCGTTAATAGCAAAGTGATTATGCAGGATCAGCTGCCGCGCTTCAGCCCTAGAACCAGCAAAACCCATCCGATAAACTACGTTGTCCAGCCTTCTTTCCAGGATGCGAAGCAACGTTTCGCCAGTTACACCGCGCGCCTTGCTGGCCAAACCAACGTACCGCCTAAACTGGCGCTCCAAAACACCGTAAACCCGCCTGGCCTTCTGTTTCTCGCGCAGGTGCAAGCCATAGTCGGAAATCTTCTTCTTGTTCTGACCATGCTGCCCGGGTGCGTAGGTCCTGCGATCAACCGCACACTTCCCCGTGTAACAACGGTCACCCTTGAGAAACAACTTAATACCTTCGCGTCTACACAACTTGCATACTGGCCCGTTGTATTTAGCCACCAATCATACCTCCGTTAAACACGTCGCCGCTTGGGTGGGCGGCATCCATTGTGGGGAATAGGGGTTACGTCCTTGATCATTGTTACTTCCAACCCGGCTGCCTGCAGAGAACGTATCGCCGCTTCCCGCCCGGCTCCCGGACCTTTAACGAATACCTCTACCTCCCGCATACCATGCTCCATAGCCGTTTTGGCCGCTGATTCAGCCGCCATCTGGGCTGCAAAGGGTGTCCCCTTTTTTGACCCCTTAAACCCAATCGCACCAGCGCTGCCCCAGGAAATGGCGTTGCCCTGGCCGTCTGTTATGGTAACAATTGTATTGTTGAATGTTGAACGTATATGAGCAACGCCGCGCTCAACATTCTTGCGGTCCCGCCTTTTTGTGCGCCCGGCGCCTGCCTTCCCACGTTGCTTAACCAAATGCGATTACCTCCCCTTACTTTTTCCGCTTGGCTCCTACCGTCCTGCGCGGCCCTTTACGTGTACGAGCATTGGTCTTGGTGCGCTGACCCCTGGCAGGTAAACCACGCCTGTGTCGCAAACCGCGATAGCTGCCTATATCTATAAGGCGCTTAATATTCATCTGGACTTCTGACCGCAACTCACCCTCGACTTTATAGTCGCGATCAATAACTTCCCTTAGCTTGGCCACCTCCGCCTCCGTAAGGTCCCTTACACGGGTGTCAGGATTGATACCTGTCTTTTCGAGAATCTCACGTGAACGGGCGAATCCGATACCGTATAAAACCGGCAAGGCTGCTTCAACCCGCCGTTCCCTGGGCAAGTCTATGCCTGCAATACGTGCCACAATCTTTCACCTCCACCTTACCCCTGCTTTTGCTTGTGCTTGGGGTTTTCACAGATAACCATGACCCTTCCATGGCGCCGAATTATCTTGCACTTATCACATATCTTCTTCACAGATGGGCGAACCTTCATGGCTTACACCCCCTTGATTTTAGCTACGTAAGCGGTACGTGATTCTTCCTCGAGTAAGGTCATAGGGCGAAAGCTCTACTGTGACCTTATCCCCGGGGAGGATCCTGATGAAGTGCATCCTGATCTTCCCTGATACATGTGCCAGAACCTTATGGCCATTCTCCAACTCAACCCTAAACATACCATTAGGCAAGGGCTCTATGACTTTCCCCTGGACCTCGATAACGTCCTTTTTAGTCATGCGGTCTACTCCCCTCAAACATTAACAGCAGAGCCCTTTCAACCTCCTGGTCTGATATTGCTTTACCATTTTCAAACTTGCGCAGGAGTTCCTCACCGACCATTCCCCTATACTCAAGGTGCCTGGGATTCTTTTTTTTCGGCTTCGCTACGCGCCTTAATTGGCCATCCACCACCAGCGCATAGCGACCTTCATCGCCTAACCCGACAACCAGGAACGCGCGCCCACGGTCGCGCCCAGCCGTTGATACCACTACGGCGCCAGAACGCAAACCAGCTGGATTCACCCCTATACCCCTCCATAACTGGGATATTGCACCAGGCCCCAGCGCATGCAAAAAATATTCTACCACCAAAGTTCTAATATATGCTAAAGTGCCATGTTAAGGCAAGGTCAAAATTTCAGGACCGTTAGCGGTTACGGCTACCGTATGTTCAAAGTGAGCAGATAGGCTTCCATCCTTGGTTCGTACTGTCCACCCGTCATCAGCCGTATAAACCTCATAACCTCCGGCATTAACCATAGGTTCAATGGCAAAAACCATTCCCGGCATTAACAGCGGCCCCTTGCCTGGTGGCCCGAAATTAGGAATCTCAGGCTCCTCATGGATCTTCTGGCCGACCCCGTGTCCAACATACTCCCTTACAACAGAAAAACCATTCGTCTCGACGTGTTGCTGGATGGCGTGGGATATATCGGTCAGGCGGTTACCCTCCCGTACCTTCTCAATCCCCGCAAGAAGAGACTCCCTGGTCACCCTCATCAAATCCTTGGCCTTCGGGGATATATCTCCCACCGGGAGAGTTATGGCGGCGTCTCCAACATACCCTTCAAACACTACTCCAACATCTATACTGATGATATCCCCTTCAACAAGCCGCCTTGAATTAGGTATACCATGAACAACCTCGTCATTTATGGAGGCACAGATCGTAGCCGGATAACCACGGTAACCCTTAAATGCAGGAATGCCGCCCTTGTTTCGAATAAAACGTTCCGCAAAGGCATCCAAATCCCGCGTACTTACCCCCGGCTCGACACGCATCTGGAGCACCTCGAGACACTGAGCCACAATCCTACCAGCCTCTCTGAGGCGCTTGATTTCCCTTTCAGACCGTAGAACTATCACAGCCGACTCAGCTCACAACGGCCGCCGCGATATCTTGAGTCACGCTGTCAAGATTCTGCTCCCCGTTAATCTCCAACAGCTTCCCTTGTCCACGATAATAGTCCAACAAAGGGGCCGTCTGCTGCCGATACACGGCCAGACGCTCGAGAATGGTTTCTTCCCTATCATCCTGGCGCTGGTGCAATTCACTGCCACAAAGGTCGCAACGCCCTTCTTCACGAGAGGGATTCGCCGTGATGTGGTAGGTTGCTCCACAACCGGTACAGACCCTCCTCCCACCCAACCGCCGCATTATCTCTTCGTCCCTGACGCTTAGACTAATAGCCACATCAATGCTAATCCCCATGTCAGATAAAACTGAATCCAGAGCAGTGGCCTGCCCGAAGGTGCGAGGGAAACCATCCAGAACAAAACCACGGCTGCAGTCTTCCTGTTCCAGCCTTTCACGCACAACTGCCACCGTAACCTCGTCAGGAACCAACTTCCCGGAATCAAGGTACTTCCGTATCTCCCTGCCCAGATTGGTCTCGTTCTTGATGGCCTGGCGAAAGATATCCCCGGTAGCGATGTGGGGGAGTCCCATCCTTTCGGCTAAACGGGCCGCCTGGGTCCCTTTACCGGCGCCTGGCGGTCCCAAAAAAACGACACGCATATGATCACCGCCATTACTTCATGAAGCCCTGATAATGGCGCATCAACATATGCGCCTCAATTTGTTTCATGGTTTCAAGTGAAACGCCCACCACGATAAGGAGGGCGGTGCCGCCAAAATAGATATTAGGTATATTGGTTAGACTCCCGAAGAAAACCGGCAAAATCGAAATGGCCGCAAGGAATATGGCGCCGGCAATTGTTATGCGCTCCATAACCTTCGCCAGGTACTGAGCCGTCGGCTTGCCAGGCCTCAGTCCGGGAATAAAACCACCATATTTCTTAATATTGTCCGCTACATCGTTGGGGTTAAAGATTACCGCAGTATAGAAAAAGGTGAAAAAGATAATAAGTAACGCATAAAAAATGGTATATAAAACAGAACCGAAACCAAGGGCATTTGCGATAGCCACTGCCCAAGGGTGCTGAATAAATTGTGCGATCGTTGAAGGGAACGCCAGAATCGATGCGGCAAAAATGACGGGAATAACACCAGCCTGATTAACTCGAATCGGTATATGTGATGTTTGCCCGCCGTACATCTTCCGTCCCACGACACGCTTTGCATATTGGACCGGAACCCTTCGTGTGCCTTGCTGAACCCATACGACACCAGCGATAACCACCAGTCCAATTAGAACTAGAATAATTATGTTAAATATCGATATCCGGCCACCATTCAGATACTCAACAATTTTAGTAAGCCCTGAAGGCAACCTGGACACTATGCCAGCGAAAACAAGTAGCGATATGCCGTTGCCGATCCCTTTTTCCGTGATTTGTTCGCCCAGCCACATGAGAAAGGTAGTGCCTGCGGTCAACGCAACTACGATTACGAGGAAGGAGCCAAAGCCAGGGGTTAGTATAGCCCCGCTAATATTGAGGTAATAGGTCACACCGACAGACTGAACTGCCCACAGTATAACAGTGCCATAGCGAGTCCACTGGGTTAGACGCTTCCTGCCCTCTTCGCCCTCTTTAGCCCATTTTTCAAATGTGGGGACCACTATAGTAAGCAACTGCATGACGATAGACGCGTTAATATAGGGGATGATGCTCATTGCAAACACCGTAAAAGCACGCAGAGCACCACCAGCAAACACATCCAGAAACGCGAATAGGGTTCCGCTTGCAAAGAGCTCCTCTACCTTTTGCGGATTTACACCGGGAACCGGTACATGTGCACCTATGCGAAACACCAGGAACATCCATAAAGTAAAAAAGATCCTCTTGCGAAGTTCCGGAATCTGAAAGGCCTTAGTTAAGCTCGCTAATAATGATGCCATCACATCACCCCCCGACTACCCTCATTAACTGAGGGCAACGGCCTGCCCCCCGGCGGCTTCGATCTTACTCGTAGCCTCTTTACTGAAGGCATGAGCGCGTACGACCAGTTTCTTATTCAAATCTCCCCCGCCTAAGATCTTTATACCGTCCTTAGGGTTACGCACCAGCCGAGACGACAGGAGCAATTCCGGGGTGATCTCTGTTCCATCCTCAAAATCATTTAGCCGTTCCACGTTAACCACCGCAAA
>DYIG01000029.1:0-1010 GCA_020723725.1 Thermaerobacter marianensis
CGCTGGGCGCCGGTCTCCCTATAGGTGCAGTCGTAGCCAACCGGGAGGTATCGTCAACGTTCAGACCCGGTGACCACGGGTCTACCTTTGGGGGCAACCCTGTTGCCTGTGTGGCAGCGCTTGCCGCCCTTAACGTCCTTTTGACTGAAGATTTGTCGGCACAGGCCCGGGTTATGGGCGACTATTTTTCAGGACGGTTGCAGTCCCTGGCCCGTAATTGGGGTATAGTTAGAGAGGTGCGCGGGGTGGGTCTCATGCAGGGCATGGAGCTGGAAACCCCGTGCAGGCACCTTGTGGATGAATGCCGCCATCGCGGCTTGCTTGTTAACGTTACTGCAGAGCGCGTACTGCGTTTCCTGCCCCCCCTTGTGGTAGGACAGGGGGAGATAGACAGGGCAATATCCATACTTGAGGGGGTTTTCCTGGCCGTGTCCAGGGAGGCTTCATGAATCTAATGGGATGGAGGAGGATGTGTACCGGTGAGCACCCTCGTTTACATAAATGGAGAACTTATAGCCAAGGAACAGGCCATGATTTCCGTTTTCGACCATGGTTTCCTTTACGGTGACGGTATCTTTGAGGGTATCAGGGCTTACAACGGAAGGGTCTTCAAACTCGATGAGCACCTGGACAGGCTGTACGAGTCGGCTCACTCACTGCTGCTTGCCATCCCCTTGAGTAAAGCCGCGCTGCGAGATGCGTTGCTTGAAACCTGTCGTCGGAATAACCTGCGAGACTGTTATATCAGGCTTGTTGTTTCCCGTGGCACGGGTGACCTTGGTTTGGATCCCCGTAAATGCAAAAAAGCCACAGTGGTGATAATTGCCGATTCGATTCAGCTCTACCCACAGGAGCTGTACACCAGGGGACTCAAGGTTATTACCGTGCCAACTCGTCGCAACGGCCCGGAAACCATCAACCCCAGGATTAAATCCCTTAATTACTTAAACAATATCCTGGCCAAGATAGAAGCCAATCTGAGCGGTTACGCGGAAGTCATTATGCTCAAC
>DYIG01000029.1:1020-13397 GCA_020723725.1 Thermaerobacter marianensis
TGGTGGAGTGTACGGGGGATAACATTTTCATAGTTAAGGGCGGCACGCTGATCACCCCCCCTATTCATGTTGGTATACTTGAAGGTATAACGCGGAATACGGTAATGGACCTGGCACGTCAGCGCGGCATCAGGGTTGAGGAGAGGGTTTTCACCAGGCATGACCTCTTCAATGCGGATGAGTGTTTCCTGACGGGAACGGCTGCCGAAATCATACCCGTGGTGGAATCAGACGGACGCCGCATTGGAACCGGCTTCCCTGGTCCTATCACAACCCAGTTAATCTCTGCATTTCGTGAATATGCGAATTCCGAAGGTGTACCAATTTATGACTGAGAAGGGGTGGGAGAATGACTCTTCATTCCAGAGGCAATGACGACGAGACGAGGATCTGGCAAGGGCGGGGTGCGGAAGGCGCCGGTTCCCCGCGGGAGGTTCTGATCCACGTCTACCATGCGCTGCAAGAGAAGGGTTATAACCCTATCCGGCAAATTGCATCATTTATCGTTACAGGGGAACCAGCATATATCACCGCACATCAGAATGCCCGCAGTATGATAACCAAACTGGACCGTGATGAGGTCATCGAAGAACTCGTCCGGTATTACCTCGCAAACCAGGCTAATAGCCCTACGGATTAATTAACCAGAAAACCTAACCCATCCAGATTATTTCCACCTTCACCCCGGAATGAAACAAACTGGCTGGATGCATACTACATGCGAGTTGTATGAATCTAACCAGGGGTGATACGGCTTGAAGGCAACAGGAATAGTCCGGCGAATCGATGAGCTCGGGCGGATAGTGATTCCCATCGAGATAAGGCGCACGATGAACATTCGTGAAGGTGATCCCCTTGAGATATTTGTCGACCGCGAAGGGGAAGTGATCCTCAAAAAATATTCGGCCATTGCCGAATTGGGTGAGTTTGCTCAGGCTATTGTAGAATCGGTCTTCGAATCCTGCGGTCACCTGACCATGCTTACCGACCGGGATGAGGTTGTAGCCGTTGCTGGGGGTGCGGCACGGGAATACGTGGGAAAGAGGATAGGCGAGGTCGTCATACGCGCGATGGATGACAGGCAAACCCTTCAGTTTACCCCTGAGGAACACCGGCACCCTGGTTCAATATTGGGGGACGATTCAGAGAAATGCTTCTTTTCAAGTGAGGTAATTGCCCCTGTTATCGTTGGTGGAGACCCCCTTGGAACCATAATAGTCGGTACTAAAGAGGCGGGCGTGCCTTTCGGTGAGCTTGAATTAAAGCTGGCTGAAACCGCTGCAGGTTTTCTGTCCAGACACATGGAGGAATAAACAAAAACAAATAGAAAAAAGGCCGACCTCGCCCTTTCAAGGAGCGGGCGTCGGCTTTTTTGGGGCTTGTTCAATTTTGGGTGGCACTTTATATTTACGGGATGGTTCAAATTTGTTGTCCTGCCACCTTTTGCGGGGTATAAACGATGTAGGGAATGTACCGTCTCAGAGCAACCAATGTAGGTATGGTCTTGCTCTGTTTAATCAATTCATAGTGCCTCAAGCGCAGGGTATAAGGGCTGACCAATACCCCGGATTCCCTTTGTAAAAAGGAGAATACCCTTTGAACCTGAGCCTTTCTCATTGGGTGACCAAGACGTGTAACAAAAAAGCGCTCGCATTGGGCTCGGCGCTCTCTCTTTACGTAATCCACCAGGTCTGGGAGCACAGCCTGGGGGAGGGTTGAAGAGATCCTGTCGCTTGCTGTTTTGTTCCAGTAGACCTTCCCGTTAGAAAGGTCAACGTCTTCAAACCTCAAATCGACTATGTCCTTCACTGTGCATCCAAAATGGAGAAATAGCTGCAGTATGGCTCTATCTCGTTTGGGGTTAGGGGATAGCAACAGGGTTCTCTGGAGTTTCATGATAACTCTTTCATCCAGGGTGTTTTTTGTGTCCTGGCCGTTCTTGTTAGTCATTTCAAAACACCTCTGTTCGTGGATCAATCACAGCATATCTTCCCTCAGGACTTCAAAAGGCATTCCGTTCCGGCGCCATGTTCGTTTAGAAGATTGCTGCCACTTGACCAAATACCAAAAACTGGTTTATTATTATATGGAAATATTCGGAAGGCGGTAATGTTTATGACCAGGCCCTGGCTTAAATTGGTTACGCTCGTTTTGTTTTCATCCATAGTCTTAGGAGTCATTTATCAGACAACCAGGAATGCAACCGAGACCGGCCGCCTAAAGACAAATCAGCCAAAGGCAGACCCGGTTTTAATTGTGATATGGGAGACGAGTAACAGAGGACTCAAAGGGGTACCCATCGAGTCCGACTCAGCCTCGGCGGTTCAATTGGATGAAGCGCGACGGGTTTTGACGGTGCCTCAGCCTTCAATGCTGCCGTCAAAGGATGCACGTTTAATGGTGCTCCATAAGATCGATTCCCTGGATACCGCCCTGTATTCGGGTCTTTTCAGTTTCAAAAGGCTTCCGGCCAGAATCGACATAGGGCGCCCTGTAAGCGTGTGGGGCATGATGCCTGGCAAGGAAGCCCCGGAGAATGTATTTGATCCGTCGACCCGGTTTGCAGGCGGGTATGCCTTTATAAAAGACATTGACCCGAAAGGGAATGCCCTGCTTTCTTTTATGGGTGAGGAAGTCACCATAGAGCCCGGTTCTTCATGGGGGATGGGTTGGGCACTCAACGGAAGTGTGCCGGAGGTAATACGTGACGAAGGCCAATGGGCAGAAAAAATGGGTCGCCACCTTAAAAACGGCAACCCAATAACTGTTCTAACGTTTATTAACCTTGGGCGCTGGCCTCAAAACAGGGTACTTCATCGTTGACAGCCTCCCCTGATTTCTGGCTGCAGATCTTATACTCGCAACAGGAGTCGCCGTTTGCGAGGCAACGCACCCGTTGCATCTTTGTCCCCAACAGCTTTTGGAAAAGCACCAATTCATAGCGGCAGGCCTGCGGGAAGCGCTGGGCAACCCTGGCTATGGTGCAGTTGTGTTCCCGCAAGAAGAAGTGGTCATCACCCTCACTCCACTCAGCCATGAACCCCCTGTTCTGTTGCAGCCGGGTTAGTTCTTCGACTTTGGACCTGAGGTCCCTGCCCAGGATATAAGGGGCAAAAGTCTGGTACATATGTTCCATGTGGCGTTCGAAAATGGCATTTACTTTCTCTTTCCCATCGAGTTCAGCCAGTGTTTCCAGGATGGATATAGCCAAAGACTCATAATTTCGAGGAAACATCTCGTTGCCTTTTTGGGTGAGTGAATAGATATGAGCCGGGCGGCCCATTTTGCCCCGCCTCTTGTCTTCATGGATCAGGCCTTCTTTATCCAGAACGGTAAGGTGCTGCCTTACCCCCATGGTGCTTATACCTAATTCGGCGCTCAGTTCTTCAACTGTCATGCCACCTGATTTCTTAAGCAGCTCCAGTATGTGATGGCGGGTAGGCCCGAATGACATTGAAATCGATTCCCCTTTTATCGAATTTTTCAGCAGACTGCAATTATAAACGAGATTTTACCATAAGCAAGTTTTTTCATAAAGAAACAAATTTAAATTCCAAGAAAAAACAGGCCCCGATTGCCGGGGCCTGTTCGTTCACCCTTTTTGTTTTTAGAATTCGATGCCTTGCCAGAGATCGAGGGCCGCTTTGAGTTCAGGGCTGTCCTTGGCTGCCTGTTCGAGCGGTATGCCCTGGACGGTGGCTTCAACCGCGTCGAGGCAGGCCTTGGCGCCACCGCGGCTGCCGCCGGGGTGACCGTGAGCACCGCCACCGAACTGCAAGATAGCGTCCTTGCCGAACGCTTCGTACAGGAAGGGCACATGACCCGGATGGAGACCGCCGGAGGCCACCGGGAAGGTAGACTTGAGGTGACCCCAGGGCTGATCAAATAGCAAGCCGCCGCCGGCTTTGGTTGTCTGAGCAGTAAGGGTTTCAATGCGCTCGCCCAGCTCGGTGCGGTTGCCTTCAAGCTTGCCAACGGCGGTGCCGATATGGATGTGATCCACGCCTACCATCCTGGCGAACTTTGCCATTACTCGGAAATCACAGCCGTGATTCTTCGGGCGTGTGAAGAGGGAGTGGAAGGCGCGATGGCAGTGGATTGCAAGACCGAGACGCTCGCAGTGGTTGCGCAGGGTCTGGAGCGCGGCGAAGCCGACGGTCAGGAAGTCGATCATAACGAAGCGGCCGCCATTCGCCTTGACGAACTCGGCCCGCCGGATCATCTCTTCCGCGTCACCGGCGGTAACGTTGAGGAAATAGCCCTTCTTTTTGCCGGTCTCGGCTTCAGCCCTGTGGACGGCATCCAGGACGTAGCGAGCTCGATCGTAAAAGATGGTCCATGTCTGGCTATTGAGGTTTTCATCGTCCTTGGGGGCATCCATGCCGCCAACCAGGGATTCGTAAGCCACGAGGGCCTGGTGCTTGGGGGACATGCCGAGCTTTGGTTTGATCGTGCCACCGACAAGCGGCCTGTCGTGAATGCCGAGCATATCGCGAACGCCTTCAATGCCGAAGCCAGGGCCCTTGAAGGTCTCCATCAGCTTGAGGGGAACGCGCATATCCTCCATGCGCAGTTCCGTGGCCGCCTTCATGCCGAAGACGTTGCCCAGCACGCTGGAGATGATGTTCGGAACGCTGCCGGCTTCGAAGAGGTCCAGCGGATAGGCAATGTAAGCCATATTGCCATCCAATCTGTAAAATTTGGCCTTGAAGTGTTCGAGGTCGACGAACTCTCTGGACCATACCTCGGTCCAGGTGGCGGTTGAGGACTCAGCCGCCACTGCGGCCGCAGCCTCGATGAGGTCCACATCGGGCCTCGGTGTGACTTTGAACGCGCAAATCAGGTCATCTTCAGCAGGCTCGTAACCGGGGACGTAGTATTCTTTAGCGTATGGATTGACTTCTGCCTTGAATGCTGTCTGTGCCATTCATCCCACTCCCTTTTTCTAAGATTTGTGAGTATTACCCCTCGGTGTCAAGTATATTGCCTCTTGGTCTATAAGTGAAATAAAAATTATTCTTTTAAAACATAAAAACAAATTATATATTAAACTATATGGCAAAAACAGGAAATACCCTTCCATAAGTAGAATACCAAAAACAGGAAACCAAAGGGCCTTTTTCACCGGGCCTTTAGGGGGGTTGACTTTGGCGCTCAAGCCAGGTGGTTTGATCGTTAGGGTTTGTATTCTGTCATTTCTGTTTTTGGTGACACCGGTAAGGGCATTCTCCGTGATTGCACCTGTTCAGGCAGGTACAACGGTTCCCGGAGTGCCGGTGATCCTGGTTCACGGAGCCGGATCGGGCCCCGGGGTGTGGGGTGTTGAGTCCGGCAGGATAATCAGGGGTTTTGCCGGGTTCCTGGTGTCAAAGGGGTATGAACCTGGGAAAAACCTGTATTGGTTGGACTATCATGCCGAGTCAGGAGAGGACCCGGCATCCATAGCGCGAGACCGTTTGGCACCGCTGGTTGCGAAGGTTTTGCGGGATACCGGCGCCCCTGTGGTAGACATCGTATCCCATGGAAGCGGTGCGCTGGTTTCGAGATATTACCTCAATTACTTCGGCGGCAGGACGAATATCAGGACCTTGGCCATGGTGGCCCCGCCGAACAGGGGGTCTTTTGCCGCATCGTACTACAGGCTGTTGGGTGTCATTGCAGCCCAACAGCGTTTCCGCAAGCTGGAGGGTTCGGTCCGGGGGGACACCTTGGATGAAACGGTATTTTCAGAGCCCTTCTTGGACGAGTCGGTTTACATCAATGCTGTTGCGAACAGGGCCTTTGAACCGCTGTTTGGGCTGTTTGCCGAGGAGAGTCTTTTCCTAAAAAGACCGAGCCAAAGGACTGTCCCCGAGAAATTTGAAGAATGGTTGGTTAGGCGCTACCCCCATATCTACAGGAAGGCCTTTATTGAGTCGGCTTCCCCTCCGGTACGGGTATCGGGGTCTGGTCTGGAGTCCGGCCCTGGAGCGGAACTGACAAGGTCGTATTTTCATGCCCTGGCCCTGGCGGTGGCAAGGAACAACTATCGTAACCTTGCGCCATGGACACAGGTGGTAACCTCCGGCTGGGAAGAAGACTTTAAAACTGGTCAGGACTGGCGTTTATCATTGAAGGAGTTTGTTGTTAGAAGGCTGGTTCACATCGGCGGGGAAATCCTTCGTCGTGCCGGGATAAATTACGGGAGGGAGGTCTTTGTCAGCGCTATTGAAGCCCTTTCGGGTTTGGAACCGGATGCAGCTGCTTTGAACGCGCAGGTGGAAGAGTTGCTTGCCCCGGGGACACCCGTTTGGTCCGGGTCAGGTACCATTAAAGCCAACAGCCGCCTCGCTCAGTTGAACGGTTTCGAGGCGCGGGGCGGGGCGAACCGTCAGGCCCGCTACGTTACCATTACGGGTGTTACCCCTAACGTTTGGTCAGGTTTCTTTCACGGAACGGCGGCGAACGACTTAATTAACGAGGCCCGTTCCGCACTACTCACGCCAGCCCCTCTGGATTCGGTGATGATATATTCCGGTGTCAATGGTTCAGCCCACGGGCGCCTCCCCTTTCAACGCGCCGTGCATGAATACATCTTTTTAAACCTGGACCCGCTCTCCCGGGTTCCGGTGAAGCACACGGTTAAGTCACATCCTGATGATACCGCGTCCGGAGGCCCTTCAGTGACCATTTGGCAGGATGAGGGAAAACAGAGGGTTGGCCTCCGTGAACCGGTCTTTTTTGCAGTTGACACTTCGAGGGTTAATCGGGAGGGGGTTGGTTTGTCTCTGAATTATGCGCGTCCTGATGGTCTGCCCCCGGGGTACTCCCTGCGCGCTTTTATTCTAATTGGCGACCGGGGAAGACTGAGAACCCTGGCCGTTTCAAACGGGGAGCATGCGGGGGAGTTAATGGTGGGGCTTGACAACCTCCCTGAAGGAAGGGGTTACATTGGTTTTCGTTTGATCCCTTCAGGAGACCTCTCGAGTTCCGTTGGGCTTTTGCGGTCCAAGAAGGATTGGGTTGTATCCTACAACGTTACCGTGAAAACTTTAAATTCTCAACAGGATCAAGTCGTAACTGGCGACAAGGGCAAGGCACAGCGTGATAAGCGGACTCAAGGCCCATCCGCTGCTCTGGGGGATAAACCCAAGCCCCAAGAAGGTGGCGGAAGTATTCAGCCGCAAGGAGCAAAGGTTGAGACAGGTGTTCCCGAGGTTGTGGTCACGTATCACAATAAGAAGATCACGGACAAAGTCGAGGACCGGACCTACCATGTCAGGTGGGAATGGGATTTCGGGGATGGGACGGGTTTCGTGGACGATGATCCATCCCATGTGTTATCCACTGTTGAACACATGTTTCCCCCGGGGGAGTACACGGTAGAGGCGCGTTCCTGGAGCAATAAGGGCACGCTATTGCGCGAACTTCGGTGGCGGGTTAGCATCGGCCCGGAGGGGCTAAAGGCTGTATTTCAAACTCGGGGGGCCCATAACAAGGGGGGCAGTTTGCCTAACGGTGACGGCAGTGCCCGTCAGCCCCCTTCCGCCGACGCCCCGGTTACCTTTGAGGGCGGCCCGGTCACCTTTGAGGCCGAAACTACTACGGAAGCCTACCCTGAGTTGGTCTTAGACGGCCCCAGGGCCTGGGTGACCGGCCGCCCGGCGCATTTTGAGCTTAAGGTTTCGGTTCCAGAAGTGCCGTTTCTGAAGTCGTGGGAGGTGAAACACTATCCCGGCCAAGTGTTTTTGGTGAGATGGCGACGCCCCGGCATATTCACAGTCCAAGCAGCGGTACGAGTCAAACTTGAATACCAATTACCTGAAGGGAATCTGGTATTGAATAATACATATTTAATAACTAGAGATATAGAGGTGATGGCGACGTCCGTAACCGACTAACAGACGTTAACAGGCGGTTATAACCGCGCTCCCGCCGTAGCCAGAGGGCGTACGGGTAGCTTCGCCGTCCTCGTTAATTGCCAGGACGGAAGTCACCTGTTGGTTCTGAAAACAGACCTCGGTACAGCAATTTCGGCAAAAGTATCGAGCGTAATTGACCTTGCCTCGACGCAGTTTCTGAAGCAGACCCATGGACCCTTTTTCCGAACAAATTGGACAACGCATTAACACCGCCCCCTCCCTGAAGCTGGTGATGTATTAAAACATGGATGGATATTTCCATTAATACTACAGATTATAGTAGTGAACATAACCCCAGGCAATAAGTTATATCCTAAAATTTTTCTTAACTTAATTAAATTGACTTGCCCTAGATGCATCACTAGCATGTGTAGTGAAAGTTGTCGAATAAACATAAAGCGACAATGTTTGTCTATTATGGTCCACGAGAACCCGGAATATATCAGAAAGCGGTGATTGTTTGTGTCGCTGGAAGGTGAAAAGGTAACAGGCACTCCGGGTCAAACGGAGCCCGCCCCCAAGAAGAACTGGCTGAAGTCGGTTGCCGGGCTGATGTTCCTCGGGTTTCTGGTAGGGGCGCTTATATTCAGCCAAAGCATTAAGAATAAAGCTAAAGTTGGACAGGCAGCCCCGGTTTGGGTGGCAGAAGACCTTCAGGGCGCCAGGGTTTCCCTTTCGGATTTTAAGGGTCAAACAATTCTTCTTAATCTATGGACCACTTGGTGCATCAGTTGCAAGGAAGAAACCCCGGCTTTGCAAGCCTTTCACGAGCGTTATGGTGACAAGATAAAGGTGATCGGACTGGATGTGCGTGAACCGGTCGATACGATCCGGGAGTATATGAAGATGACAGGGACCACGTATATGGTTCTTCGTGACAAGATCGGCAAGGTAACCGGCCCCTATAACGTACGCGGGTACCCCGAGACCTGGTTTATAGACGAAAACGGGATAGCCAGGGTCTACTGGGAAGGGCCCATGACCTTCGAGCAGATGCAGGACTTTGCCATGCAGACAACGGGCAAACCCATTGATGGGGAAGGCGTCGGTCCGGTGCAGGCGGGTGACGAATTAAGGGCTGTTGCCGCCATTCCAGACGGTGGGTCTCAAACCATCTTTGCCGCCACCAATAAGGGTATTTTCCGCGGCAAGTTTACCTCAGGTCCTGTTAAGGAATGGACAAGGATTGAAAACGATATGGTAAAAGGCGACATAACGTCTCTGGTAGCGCCAACCGCAGCCAGCGGTGTGCTTATTGCCGCCAGCGCTCAAACAGGTATCGTCCGTTCCGATGACGGTGGCGCAACCTGGGAGAAGGTTGGTGGATTTAAGTCAAGTGCAGTGCCTGCCCTGGCAGCCAGTCCCGATGGCAGGGTGCTGTACGCATGGGTTTCGGGCTCCGGTCTCCAGACCAGCTCTGATGGGGGGGCGTCCTGGAGCCAGGTTAAGGGCGGTCTGCCCGGGGATACGCCCATTTCGGCGCTGGCGGTAGACCCGGCAAACCCCGCTCACCTGTTTGCCGGGGGTGAAGGGGGGGCCTTGGTTAGCAACGATGGCGGTAAGACCTGGTCTGAGATCAGGTTGCGTGAACGCATATATACCATAGA
The DNA here is from genome assembly GCA_020723725.1 of Thermaerobacter marianensis. Lineage (GTDB taxonomy): Bacteria > Bacillota > Sulfobacillia > DYIH01 > DYIG01 > DYIG01. The sequence continues at coordinate 10,529 of DYIG01000029.1, forward strand.
CACCGTGCCTTCGGTTTTCGGTATGGCCTTTGATGCCAATAGTCCCAAGAATGTTTACTTTGCAACCAACAAGGGCGTTTGGAAAAGCACTGACGGCGGCAAAACGGCAACCTGGCTGCGGAAAAGCCACGCCAGGCTCCTTAATTCCGTCAGCCTGAGCGGGAAAACTGGATCGGTCATTTCCAGCGCGCCTAATGGGGATATTTACCTTTCCAGGGATGGTGGCGCCAACTGGGAGCTCATCACCGCAGCCCGGTGATGTCGTAACCAAACGCTTGATGGGGTGGGATATGTGAACGGCGAATCGTTGTCACTTGGCTTGGCCTTTGTGGCGGGGTTGGTTTCCTTTGTTTCCCCCTGCAGCCTGCCGTTAATACCGACATACGTCACTTACCTTACTGGCAGTTCATACGACGAACTGACCAGTGGTCGAATGTCCGGGGAGTTGCGGACGCGCCTGTTGATGAACGCAGTGGCTTTCGTCCTCGGGTTTTCCGTAATATTCATAGCCCTTGGGCTTACGGCCAGCACGCTTGGACAATTCCTGCGTTCGAATATGAACGTTATCAGGCAGGTAAGCGGCATTGTGGTCGTGGCCTTCGGTCTCAACATGATGGGTTTTCTGAAAATCCCCTTCCTTCAGAGAGAGGTGCGGGCTACTCTTTCCCCCAGACGGGTGAGTCTGGGCAACTCGTTCGTAATCGGCGCGACGTTTTCGGCGGGGTGGACCCCTTGTGTGGGGCCGGTCCTCAGCTCCATCCTTGTCATGGCCAGCCAGGGTAATACCGCTGGTTCAGGGGGTATCCTGCTCGGCGCTTATTCCCTTGGAATGGGGATACCTTTCCTGATCACGGCGCTGGGGTTGGGGTCTATTTCGCGTCACTTGCCCAAGATATACCCCTACCTGGGGAAGATTCATTTTGCCAGCGGGGTCTTGATGGTAATAATCGGCTTGATGATCTATTTCAATACCTTTGTATACTTAAATAACTTGTTTAACTTCAATCAAAGCATCGGGCTGTAACGGGGGTATTCTATTGTCACGGTTGGCTGGTTTCCTGGCGGCAGGGGTTATCCTGGTCCTCGTCGGTATGATGATTGGCAGGACGCTGAACGACAAAGCCAGCCCGGTAATCGGGTTGCCGGAGGAAGGGAAGCCATTGCCATCTTTCACCCTGCTGACACTGGAGTCCGAAGAGGTCTCCTTGAAGGATTATAGGGGCAAACCACTGTTCATCAACTTCTGGGCGACTTGGTGCCCGCCATGCCGGGCCGAGATGCCGGAAATCCAAGCTGTTCGTGATGAGTTCAAGGACGAGATCAATGTCCTCATGATCAATCAGGCTGAGCCCTCCCCGTTGATCACCAAGTTCATGGAAGCCAATAATCTGGACCTCCCGGTGGCGCTCGATATGGACGCTGAGCTGAGCATGCAGTGGGGGATAAATTACCTGCCCACAAGCATGTTCGTTGACGCCAAGGGCAACCTCTGCAGGATGCATGTCGGCGAATTGAACAGGGAAATGCTGCTCTGGGGGATCAAGGAAGCCCGCGCGGGGTGTTAAGGGGGGCGGCCTTTGTACCGGGTGGTCAGTGTCAGCCTGGGCAGTCCGCTCCGTGATCACCGTACCCTTATCAAGATAGGCGGCGAAAGGGTCCAGCTTGAACGCATAGGCTGTGCCGGGGACGTTCGGCGGGCTGCGGAAGCCATACGATCGCTGGACGGAAGGGTCGATGCCATCGGCCTGGGCGGCGTCAACCTGGCGCTCCGCCTCGGCAGGGAAGCCTACCCCTTGCCCGAAGGGGAGTTCTTGCAGAAACAGGCCCTCCGGACACCCGTCTGTGACGGTTCATCGTGGAAACGGGTTGCGGAACCGCTGTCACTCCACCTCATCGCCCGGAAGACGGGCCTGTTCCAGGGGCGCGTGTCGCTAGTTTCTTCTGTCCTCGACCGGTTCCCGCTTGCCCAGGCGCTGGAGCAGGCAGGATCGCGTGTCCTGGTCGGGGATGCCTTCTATGCCCTGCGCTTGCCGGTAATCTTCCCGTCAGTCAGGGCTTTCCGGCCTTTTGTTAAAGCATTTGTGCCCCTGTTGAGACGAATTCCCATCCGTTACCTTTATGGTTCTGACACCTCGGAATTCCGGGAATGCCCGGGGGTCTTTTTTAAGGGGATCGATATCCTGGCGGGGGATTTCCATTACATCAAGGTCCGTATCCCGACGTCACTGTCCGATAAAATTATTGTGGCCAGCACCATGACCGAGGGGGAGATGAAGGAGTTATACCGGCGCGGGGCTGCCCTCGTTTTGAGTCTCACCCCGCCAGCAGGCGGCCGGGTATACGGGGCGAATGCATGGGAAGCCATCACCAGGGCTCTCACAGGCCGCTCCTCGGGAGAACTCGATCCCAGGGACTGTCAGCAGGTGCTTTCACTGGCCGGAAAGGGGGTGGCATGAACATGGTGGATGACGAAAAGTCCCTTAGCCGCCATGCGGATAGAGACGCCCTGCTCAGGCGTTTGCGGCGGATCGAGGGGCAGGTTCGCGGATTGCAGCGAATGGTGGAGGAAGGGCGCTACTGTCCGGACATACTAATCCAAACTGCCGCTGTCAAGGCTGCTTTGGACCAGGTTGCCTTGAATCTGATGGAGTGGCATACCCGCGGTTGTGTCAGCGAAGCGATAAGCGGCGGCACTGGTGAAGAGGCCATAGACGAGCTTATCGAGGTATTCAAGGCCTTTCTCCGTTAAATTAAATAAGAGGTGAATAATACCCCCCATGGGTATATAATAATCATAGGAATATTCAGATGCGTCCATGGAGGTGTGAGCTTTGTCTGGAGCGCTTGATACGAAAGCCGAAGCAGCCAA